>CAIOLV010000107.1 GCA_903859225.1 uncultured bacterium | reverse complement strand
CTCCGGAAACAATGTGCGGGTGAAGCGAGAAATGCTCGAAACTCACTGAAAGTCCTCCTTGGACAGTTGAGCCAAGTCGCACTCTCAGCTCGTGATGCTTGGCAATCTTTGGCGGTTGACGTATGCGATCCAATTGCTAGCGTGATGTATTGCCGCATTCTACACCCGCCGGTCGAGCTTATCCAGCTGCGATCGAACCTTGCGCGGGTTGCACCACGAAAAACGCCGTGGCAAGGGATGTCTAGGACATCGTGTGGCATTTGTGTTCTTCCCTTGGAGCTACCCTCACCTTGGTCGCGTGCGGATCGGCGGCCCGGCGTCCGGGGTCCGAGCGGTCTTCCGCCACCGTAGAGGGGGAATCCCTGTGGACGTTCCGGAGGATCCGCGATAGGATGAGAACCCTGCGGGGCGCCATCCGCGCAACGCGAATCCTCGAAGGGGGGAACGATGCAACTCTGGGCGTGGGTTCTTATCGTCGCCGCTGTCGTCATCTTTCTGAGCGGCATTCGGATCGTCCGTCCGACCCACCGCGCGCTCATCGAGCGCCTTGGAAAGTACAACCGGTTTGGGCTTGCGGGTTTCCACTGGGTCGTTCCGCTCGTCGATCGCCTCATCCAGATCAACGTCACGGAACAGATGGTCGACGCACAGCCACAAGAGATCATCACCAACGACAACCTCAACGCGCGCGTCGACGCTCAGGTCTACTTCAAGGTGAAGGATGACGAGCTGAGCGTCAAGAACTCGCAGTACAACGTCAACAACTACAAGATTCAGATTGTCAATCTGGCTCGCACGACGCTGCGCAACATCATCGGCACATTGACGCTCAAGTCGGCGAACAGCGAGCGCGACAAGATCAATAACGAGTTGCTCTCGACGCTGTCTGCGGAGACGAAAAGCTGGGGAATGGAGATCGTCCGCACCGAGCTGAAGGAGATCGATCCGCCGAAGGACGTCCAAGAGACGATGAACAAGGTCGTCAAGGCGGAAAACGAGAAGATCGCCGCTCTCGACTACGCCAACGCCGTGGAGCGACAGGCGGACGGCGAGAAGCGCGCCGAGATCAAGAAGGCGGAAGGGATCAAGCAGGCGAAGATCCTGGCTGCGGAGGGCGAAGCGGAGGCCATCCGTCTCGTCAACGAGGCCGCGAACACGTACTTCGTCGGCAACGCGCAACTCCTGCGAAAGCTTGAGGCGATGGAGAAGTCGCTGCGCGACAACGCGAAGATTGTCATCCCCCAGGGATCGGAACTCATCAACGTGATCGGCGATCTGGCCGGCGTGACGCCGCTGCCGGTGAAACGCCCGGGGGCAGAATCGAAGTAGTCGTGGATCGAAGGTTGTGTGATCGTGACCGCGCCCCCGCGAGGGGGCGCGATTCTTGGTGCGGGTGAAGAAGGTGAAGCCATGAACGAGCGGTGGGTGGTCGAACATACGCCGGGCCTGCCGGCGACCGCGGTCTCTCTTGCTGCCGATTTCGCAGCACTCGGAGTGCGGCCCGGGATGCTGCTTCTCGTCCACTCTTCGCTCAGCGCGCTCGGGTGGGTGTGCGGCGGCCCGGTTGCCGTGATTGAGGCGTTGGAGGCGGCCATTGGGCCCTCCGGGACGCTTGTCATGCCTTCTCAGTCGGGCGATCTGACCGATCCCCGCGACTGGCGCCGGCCTCCCGTTCCCGAAGCATGGAAGGATCTGATTCGCGCCTCCATGCCGCCCTACGATCCGCGCCGGACGCCGACGCGCGGTGTGGGAGCGGTTGCGGAGGCGTTCAGGACCTGGCCGGGAACGATCCGTAGCGCTCATCCGCACGCCTCGTTCGCCGCTCGGGGAGCGCGTGCCGCCGAGGTCTGCGCCGGCCACTCGATCGACTTCGGGCTCGGCGAGGGTTCGCCGCTTGCGCGCATCTACGAGCTCGACGGCTGGGTGCTCTTGCTCGGCGTGGGACACGCCTCGAACACGTCGATCCACCTCGCCGAGTACCGTGCGAAGTATCCCGGGAAGCGGGAGATCGAGAACGGCGCGCCGCTCCTTGTGAACGGACAGCGCTCTTGGGTCGCGATCCAGGATGTCGACCTATCAAGCGCCGACTTTGACGACATCGGCGCCTCTCTCGCGGAAGCGACCGGCGGGATCCGCTCGGGCCGGATCGGAGCGGGCATCGGACTCCTGATGCGCCAGCGGGAACTCGTCGACTTCGCGGTCGGCTGGATGGAAGCGAACCGCGGCCGGACGGGCGCGGCGGCCGCGGTCACGATCCGACCGGCCGCACTTGCCGACCGTCCAGAGTGGTTGCGGCTTCGCCACAGTCTGTGGCCGCACCACTCACCGGCGGACCTGGATGCGGAACTCGCTCAACTCCTCAACGACCGCCGATCCCAGACGTTCGTTGCCGAGGTCTTCCAGGGCCGGCTGTGCGGCATCATCGAGGTCACGCTGCGCGACGCAGCCGAGGGCTGCACGAGCCATCCCGTGGGGTACATCGAAGGATGGATCGTCGATCCCGAGCATCGCAGCCGAGGTATCGGACGACGCCTGGCGGAGTCCGGGGAAACCTGGGCGCGAGAGCGTGGCTGCACGGAAATGGCCTCCGACACGTCCCTCGACTACGCGGACAGCCCTGCTGTCCACGCCGCGATCGGGTATGACAAGGTCGGAGTGACGCTGCACTTCCGCAAAGCGCTCTAGTTCGTCCGCGGCGTCGTCGCCTGAGGGATGAT
>CAIOLV010000106.1 GCA_903859225.1 uncultured bacterium | reverse complement strand
TCCGCTCGGCGATGCCGAGTTCATCGATCGTCTGCCCGATGATGCGCGTGATGATCCCGTGATGGCAGCCGGGACAGTAGGTGAAGTGCGCTTCGGTCAGGCTCTGCGGCCGGCTGAAGACCTTCGTCATGCGAGCGGTGTCAACGGGCATATTTCTTCACCTCGCTCAAGATCCCCTTGGGCGTCGGAACGACCCCGCCCATCTCTCCGTAGAACGGCGTCGCGGCGCGCTCCGCCACCGCAAGCCGTACGTCTTCCCACATCTGTCCCGCGCTCATCTCCACGGTGAGCACGGTCGCGACTCGATCGGCGAGCGCTCGGAGCGCGTCGTAGGGGTACGGCCACAGAGTGATCGGGCGGAAGAGACCCAATCGGATTCCCTCGGCGCGTGCCATCCGGACGACCGTCTTGGCGATGCGCGCGATCGTCCCGTAGGCAACGATCACCATGTCCGCGTCGGCGGTCTCTGTCTCCTCGTAGCGGATCTCGTTCTCGCGGATCACGTTGTACTTGGCCTGCAGTTCCAGGTTCATCCGCTTCAGATTGTCGGGCGAGAGGTCGAAGCTCAGGATGATGTTCGGGTCGCGCCCTCTGGCGCCGGTGGCGGCCCAAGGCTTGGGCGGCAACTTGGAGACGTCGATCGGCTCGGGAAGCTCGACCGGTTCCATCATCTGCCCGAGGAGTCCGTCGGCGAGGATCATGACCGGGGTCCGGTAGCGATCGGCGAGATCGAACGCGAGCATCGTCAGCTCACCCGCTTCGGGCACGGTCGACGGGCCGAGGACGATCATGTGGTAGTCGCCGTGTCCCCCGCCTTTGACGGCCTGGAAGTAGTCGCACTGAGACGGCGCGATGTTGCCGAGACCGGGTCCGCCGCGGACGACGTTGACGATGACCGCCGGCAGGTTCGATCCGGCGAGGTAGGAGATCCCTTCCTGCTTGAGCGAAATGCCCGGCGAGGAGGACGACGTCATCGTCCGCACTCCGGCAGCGGCTGCGCCGTACACCATGTTGATGGCTGCGACTTCGCTTTCCGCTTGGATGAACGTTCGACCGAGCCGGGGCATGCGGCGAGCCATGTACTCGACGAGCTCTCCCTGGGGAGTGATCGGATAGGCGAAGTAGCACTCGCAGCCGGCGCGAATGGCCGACTCCGCGATGGCTTCGTTGCCGCGCAAGAGGTAGCGCTCTGCCATGTCAGCTCCTTAGGGTGCCGTCTTCTCTCGATAGACGGAGAGGGCGATGTCCGGACAAGTGAGAGCGCAGAACGCGCACCCGACGCAGGCGTCCGGATTCTGCATGTGGACGACGTCGTAGCCGCTCTTGTTCAGCGTGCCGGAGAAGGCGAGCACGTTCTGCGGGCAGGCGGCGATGCACAGGCCGCACCCCTTGCACCGCTCGACGTCGACGACCACAACTCCGCGGGGCATGAAACCTCCTCTAGGACTCGTCGTTGACCTGCTCGCTCAAGCGTTTCGCGCGATGCTTCCGCAGTTGGGAGAGCGCGCTGTCAACATGGTGGACCCAACCTCGGATCTGCTCCTCTTGAATAGAGCGCGAGACGGGGTTCGGTGCCCGCGACCGGGGTCCGGCTCGGCGTCCGGCCAGCGCGCTGTGCAGGCGGTCGAACTCAAGATCG
>CAIOLV010000105.1 GCA_903859225.1 uncultured bacterium | reverse complement strand
TCTTCTCGCAGGACGGGATGGACCAGATGGGCATCGATATGGGCGATGTCTTGTCCGGTCTTCTACCGCCGTCGCGGAAGAAGAAGAAGATGCGGATTCGCGAAGCCCGCAGCGTCTTGTTCGAGCAGGTCGTCGATCGCCTCGTGAACATGGACGAGGTCCGTCAAGAGGGCCTGCGGCTCGCCGAGGAGATGGGGATCATCTTCATCGACGAAATCGACAAGATCGCCGCTGGGGGACGCGAGGAACTCGGGGGGCCCGGCGTCTCCCGCCAGGGCGTACAGCGCGACCTGTTGCCGTTCCTTGAAGGAACGACGGTCCGTACCCGCTACGGCGCGGTGAGCACAGAGAACATCCTGTTCATCGCGGCTGGGGCGTTCAACATGTCGAAGCCGTCCGATCTCATTCCGGAGCTGCAGGGACGACTCCCGATTCGCGTTGAGCTTGACAGCCTGACCGCGTCGGAGTTCCGTCGCATCCTCACCGAGCCAAAGGACGCGCT
The DNA here is from genome assembly GCA_903859225.1 of uncultured bacterium. Classification (GTDB taxonomy): domain Bacteria; phylum Bipolaricaulota; class Bipolaricaulia; order UBA7950; family UBA9294; genus CAIOGO01. Next base: position 3,357 of record CAIOLV010000105.1, on the reverse strand, counting down.
CATTGCGCAATACAAGGCGCTGCTCGGGACCGAGGGCGTGGCGCTCGAGTTCGACCCCGCGGCGATCGATGCCGTTGCGTCGATCGCCTACGACCTGAACCAGACGACCGAGAACATCGGAGCGAGGCGCCTGACGACGGTCATGGAGAAGCTGATGGAGGAGATCTCGTTCGACGCGGACAAGAGACGGGGGGACACGGTGAAGATCGACAAGGAGTACGTGGACGCACGGCTTGCCGACATCGCCACTGACCCCAACCTTTCGCGCTACATTCTGTAGGGGGGCCCCGCGCCGCGGCCGCGCGGCTGCGATGATGACTGCGCTGTGGAGGAGGCAAGGATGATTCGGATCACGCTGCCCGATGGCTCTGTGCGTGAGGTGAAAGAGGGCGCCTCCTTCCTTGAGGTTGCCAATGGGATCAGCCCGAGATTGGGCAAGACGGCCGTTTGCGTCCGCTGGAACGGCGAGCTGCATGACCTGCGAGAGACCGTCTCCGCGGACGGAACGCTCTCCGTTGTCGGCCCGGGCCAGCCGGAAGCTCTCAACACGCTGCGCCACACTGCGTCCCACGTGATGGCGCAGGCGATCAAGCGGCGATTCCCGAACGCTCGGCTCGGCATCGGCCCGGCGATCGAAGAGGGCTTCTACTACGACCTCGACTTGCCGTCGCCGCTCGCCGAAGACGACCTCGAGAAGATCACGGCGGACATGCGCGAGATCATCGCCGCCGACCTGCCCATCGCGAGGAGAGAACTGTCGAAGGACGACGCGAGAACCCTGTTCGAGAAGCGTGGCGAAACGTACAAGCTCGAACTGCTCAACGACATCGAGGGGGAGACCGTCAGCATCTTCGAGCAAGGCGAGTTCGTCGACCTCTGCCGAGGGCCGCACCTTCGCTCAACCGGCGGATTGCGTGCCGATGCCGTGAAGCTCCTCTCGGTGGCCGGTGCCTACTGGCGAGGCGACGAGGCGCGTCCGATGCTTCAACGCGTCTACGGCACCGCCTGGGAGAAGGCGAAGGACCTCGAACAGTATCTCTGGAAGCTCGAGGAGGCGGCGAAGCGCGACCACCGCAAGTTGGGGAAGGAGCTTGACCTCTTCAGCATCCACGAGGAGGGCGGCGCCGGCCTCATCTGCTGGCATCCGAAGGGAGCGCGACTACGCCGCACGATCGAAGAGTTCTGGTACGCCGAGCACGATCGACACGGCTATGACATCGTAACCACGCCGCACATCGGCAAGGCACAGCTCTGGACAATCAGCGGCCATCTCGGCTTCTACCGCGAGAACATGTACTCGCCGATGGACATCGACGGCGCCGACTACTTCATCAAACCGATGAACTGCCCGTACCAGATCCTCATCTACAAGACCCGCGGGCATTCCTACCGCGAGCTTCCGATGCGGATGGCCGAACTTGGCACGGTGTACCGCTACGAGCGTTCGGGCGTCCTGCACGGACTCCTCCGCGTGCGCGGGTTCACGATCGACGACGGACACATCTTCTGCCGCGCCGACCAAGTCGACGACGAGATCCGTGGCGTCTACGACTTCGCGCTCAGCATGTTGACCGCGTTCGGATTCCGCGATTTCGACATCTACCTGGCCACGCGTCCGCACGCCGGCAAGGCGGTGGGAGAGCCGGAGCGTTGGGAGCAGGCGACCGACGCGCTGCGTGCCGCGCTCGATGCCCGTGGACTGCCGTACAAGGTCGACGACGGCGGCGGCGCGTTCTATGGGCCGAAGATCGACATCAAGGTCAAGGACACGCTCGGCCGACCGTGGCAGTGCTCGACGATCCAGTTCGATTTCAATCTGCCCGAGCGATTCGACATGACCTACATCGGCGAAGACGGCGCCGAGCACCGGCCGTACATGGTGCATCGCGCGCTCCTCGGCAGCCTCGAGCGTTTCATTGGCTGCCTCATCGAACAGTACGGCGGCGCATTCCCCGTCTGGCTTGCACCCGTACAAGCCGTCATCATCCCGATCGCCGACCGGCACAACGCGTACGCGGAGACGGTAGCCGAGCGACTGCGCGGCGCCGGACTGCGCGCCCAGGTCGACGACTCCGCGGAACGGATGAACTCGAAGATCCGCGCCGCTCAGCTCAACAAAGTGCCGTACATGCTCGTCGTCGGAGATCGCGAGGCCGAGGCGGGCGCCGTCGCGCTGCGGCTGCGCAGCGGCGAGGATGCCGGTGCCGTTCCGGTGGAGGCGTTCATCCAGACGGCGAGCGGCATCGTCCGATCGAAGTCGGCGGAACTCTGGGCCGGGGCGTAGGCCTCGTCCTCGTCTATCGGACCGCGCGCGCCAGACGATCGGTCGCGTCGGTCTTCTCCCACGGCGCCTCGACGTCCGTGCGGCCGAAGTGCCCGTAGGCAGACAGAGGTTCGTAGATCGGCCGCAAGAGGTCGAACGCGTCGATGATGGCTTTCGGACGCAGGTCGAAGATGTTGAGCACGGCGTTGTGCAGTCGATTGTCGGGTACGGCGCCGGTCCCATGGGAATTGACGTTGACCGCGAGCGGCTCGGCACGGCCGATGGCATAGGCAATCTCAATTTCCACCTCGCGGGCGAGGCCAGCGGCCACGAGGTTCTTCGCCACGTAGCGAGCCATATAGGCGCCGCTGCGGTCGACCTTCGTCGGATCCTTCCCCGAGAACGCGCCGCCGCCGTGAGACGAGAAGCCGCCGTACGTATCGGCAATGATCTTCCGTCCCGTCATTCCGGAGTCCGACGCCGGACCGCCAATGACGAAGCGCCCAGACGAGTTCACGAGCACGTGCGTCTTCTCGGTCAGCCAGCGGCCAAGCACCGGCCCGACGACGTGGCGAAGAAGCTCGCGCTCGATCGTCTCTTGCGCGACGTCGGGCTCGTGCTGCGCTGCGAGAAGCACCGTGTCGACGCGAATGGGGCGATCGCCGTCGTACTCGACCGTCACCTGCGTCTTGCCATCGGGGCGAAGGAAGGGGACGGTCTTGTCCTTTCGTACGGCGGCCATCCGCTGCGCCAGGCGATGAGCGAGATGCATTGGAAGCGGCATCAGCGTCTCCGTGTCCGATCTCGCGTATCCGAACACGATCCCTTGGTCGCCGGCGCCGAGCTGGCTCAGTGGATCCTTCGAGCCCTCTCGCGCCTCGAGGGACGTTCCGACGGCGCCCGCGATGTCCGGCGATTGGGCCTTGATGGCCGAGAGGACTGCGCAGTCCTGGAAGTGGAAGCCGAGCTCGGGCCGGTCGTAGCCGATGTCGGACAAGACGCGGCGGACGAGCGTCGGGACGTCGACGTAGGTCTTGGTCGTGATCTCGCCGCCCACGACCACGAGCCCGGTCGTGAGGAACGTCTCGCATGCG
>CAIOLV010000104.1 GCA_903859225.1 uncultured bacterium | reverse complement strand
GGTTGGTCGTTTCCTGGGAAGACACCGGTGTCGGCCGACGGTGCTTGGCGCAACGTGCGTGCCTCTCGAGGAGGCACGGGCTTGCTTGAGAACGAACAGTGTGTTACGAGCCACTCCGCGTGATACCCGTCGGGAATGACCTGAACGTAGGTCCGGCCGCTCTCGCGAGATTCGTAGTTCGGCTCGCTCCGTACCGGACAGTCGTAGCGGAAGCAGCTCTTCGATAGATACCAACGATAAACCGCCTTGCGCAGTCTGCGGGGAAGCCACGTAGCGTACGACATGTGTATGTCATCGTTGATGCGCAGAGGCAAGCCGCCGGCCAGCCGCTCGCGCACTTCGGCGAATCCGATCGGCACGCCCTGCTCGTCTACAGCAAAGGCCCTCATGTCGGGACCCATGAGCACCCACCGCCCGACGTCGCGAAGGTAGACGGCGGTTACCACATGACTCTCGCGCGGCGCCTCTGGAGGTGGATTCAGGTGAACGATCCGAGAGGCGAGCCCGACGGCCAGGTAGACGTCGTTGAGAATCGTGGCGAACAGCCAGCAGTTGAGTCGCCGCTTCTCCTCGGCGCAGAGACGGGTCAAGTGGAGTGCGTCGAGCCTCTCCGGCTTCGGCGGATTCGGCGTGTGATGCGCGAGGCTGTGCACCCAACGCATCAAGGCCATCGCGCGGGCCGCGTCTGAGCCGCTGCCGGAGATCTCGGCGAGCGGGTACCTGTCGCGCAGGTCGCGGAGCCGCGCGTCATCCTCCCCGGCATAGGTTACCGCGCGGAACGGCGCGGCCGCAGGGCTCCGGGAAAACGTGGAGTGAGCCTGCAACCGGCGGACGAACCGCCTTCCCGACAGCACAACGGCGGCCGCAGCTCCCACGACGAGTGCGACGATCAGCGCGCCGATGACGCCGACGACGGCCATCAAGACCTCCAGACACGACTCGGAATCTCGATCTCGCGGCCTTCCACACGGACCACCGCGCGGAGTATCTAGTAACAAACTGTTCGTTCTCAAGCAAGGTGCGTGCCTCCTCGAGAGGCACGCACGTTGCACCAAGCACCGTCGGCCGACACCGATGTCTACCCAGGAAACGACCAACCTCCGCAGGAGTACGTTGAGTGGCAAGTACGATGATGTCGACGGAGCCGCGGACGCGCCGCGGTGAAACACAGGGGGAGGCATGGCGGAAGTCGCTGAGCGAATCGCAGAAGCATGCGTGGCCGAACGCGCCGATTTCGAGGCGTGGCTTGAGTTGGCCGCCGAGCTCGAGCCGCTCTTCGGACCCATGGCCCGCAACCCGGTGTTCCAGCGCGCTCTGTTGCGAAACATCGCCCGTGGGACGGCGTTCTGCATCCGCGAGCGCGGCGCCCCACCGGGCGCACGCCTGCTTGCCGGGCTTCTCCTCTCCCCGCGGCCTCCGCTCTACCGTGTGGGCTGGTTCGCTGTGACGAGATCCGAGCGCAGATCCGGGCTCGGTCGCTCCCTCCTCGAACGAGCTCTGGCCGAGATCCCCCTCGAAGCGGAGGTGCTCGTGATCACGTTCGGTCCCGACGTCCCGGGCGGCGAGTCGGCTCGCGCCTTCTACCAGAAGATGGGCTTCGCCCCCGCCGAGATGGCGGCCCCGGCTCCCAACGGGTCACCGCGCCAGGTCTTCCGGAGGCTCGCCGCAGGGCATGATGGGCGCTCCGCGCCCCGCTAGCCGTCGACCGAGGCAAGCAGGGCGGCGAGCGGTTTGGCCTCTCCACGCAGAATCGAGTACATCGCGAGGTCGGTGTAGATTCCTCGATCGAAGTGCGCGCGACGCAGGATGCCCTCAAAGGAGAACCCACACCGCTCAAGAACTCGGCGGGAGCCCACATTGTCGGGGTGAGCGAGGGCCTGGATCCGCTCGAACTGCTTCGCGGAGAAGAGGTACGCCACGAACAGGCCCACGGCCTCGCTCATGATCCCCTTGCCTCGCTCTTCGGGCCGAAAGATGCGATAGCCGATCTCGAGCCCGGGGTAGCTGTGGGAGGCACGGTAGTAGTTCACGTACCCGAGGCGCTTTCCGCCACGATCCGTCACGAGCATCCGGCCGAAGTCGTCGGTCCACCAGCCGTTCTCGCGGAACTGCTTGATCCATCCAGACTCCGAACCGATCGTGAGAGGCCAGTGATCGCCGATCGTCCGCACGTCGGCGATGAGATCGTACAACCCGTCAAGATCAGCCTCGCGCACCGTCCGCACCACAACGTTCCTCCCGACGAGCATCTGCCACCTCCACGCCGAGGGTATTCGCGCTGCGGATGGGACGCAATCTGGGCCGCGGCGGCCTTTTCCATCGGATGCCCAGGCGTCCGTCAGTGAACTGCGGCACGTGTCTGCTCCGTACCGGAAGCTCGTCGGACTTCGTCAGGTGCCGGCTGCCCCCCGCAGAGGACTCTCGCATGGGCGGGTCTTGGGGGACCCGCGGCTTGTTCTTCTCGGGCGAGACAAGCTAGGGTGGGCGCATGAAGAAAGCAGCCGGTCCATCCAACAGATTGCCGCTGGTGCTGATCGTCGCAGCCGCCGTGATCGTCGTGCTGGTCTTTGGCATCCGAGCGATCTGGCATAAACCCGGCGCCTCAACGCCGTCTAAGAACACGCCGGCCGTGGTGGTCGTCATCGACCCGGCGCACGGGGGAAGCGACGGGGGCTCAACCTCCGAGGGCGTTCTCGAGAAGAACGTAACCCTCGCTGTGGCGAACAAGATCGCCGCGCTCGCGAGTGAGTTCCCGAGCTTGCGGGTCGTCCTCACGCGCACCGCCGACACCGAGATGTCCGACGACCAGCGCATCGCCGTGGCCTCCCAAGAGGCCGCTCAGCTCTTCCTCGCCGTGCACGTCAACGCGTTCGGCCAGCCTACCGCATTGGGAATCGAGACGCTCGTCGACAGCACACACAAGTCGAGCGACGCATCTTGGACCTTTGCTGACGCGGTCCAGAAGGCCGTCATCGCGTCGACGGGCGCCAAGGATCGGGGAGTCAAGGCACAAGGCTCAACGTTCAGCCGCCTGACCATCCCCGCCGCGTCCACGCTCGTCGGATTCATCACAACTCCGGAAGAGCGCGCGAAGTTGACCGACCCCACGTATCAGGAGTCGATCGCCCGCGGCGTGCTGCAGGGGGTGGCGAACTACGTCGCCGCTGCCGGGGTGACCCCAGTCTCGACGACGCAGACGATTCCTCTCGGCAAAGGCCAGACGGCGAAGTCGACCGGGACGACGCCCTAGTTCGTACATCTGCAAGAGAGGGGCGTCGACCACACCAGCTGAGGGGAGTCTTCCAGCGGCCGGAACCCGCTTCTCTCGGTCGCATCTCTTCATCCATCGCTCGTCACTCCCGTCGAGATCTGTAGCCCGTGCCGACGGCTGAGCCGGACGCCCTGCGTGTGCTCCTCATGGAGGCGCGCCAGTCCCAGCGAGCGACATGCCCGCTGAGGGTTGCGACCAGGTGCACTGGGCCACCATCGGAAGGGATGACGCTCGTCCAGGACCGACCGTCGGACGGCGACGCGATCTATCCCGGACGCGGTGGCACGCCCTGACCTACGAATGGGCCGCAAAGACCTCTTGCTGTAGACTGCCAAGATCGTGTCCCCGCAGAGGGAAGGAGGAGCCATGAAGAATCGCGTTGTGTTGTTGTCTCTCGTGGGCCTGGCATTGGTGGCGCTGGCCTCTTGCACCTTCGTCATGAACCTAAGCCCCGTCGCGAGTTTCACCGCCCTGCCCGCACTCGGGACGACGCCGCTCAACGTCTCGCTCAACGCCACAGCATCCAACGATCCGGACGGGACGATCGCCTCGTACTTGTGGGACTTCGGCGACGGACAGACGGCATCGCTAAGCATCTTCCCGTTCCCGCACCAGTTCACGGTCCAGAGCATCTCGGAGACGTTCACCATTGTGCTGACCGTGACGGATGACCAAGGCGCGACCGACACGGCCGTCCGAAGTGTAACGGTGAATCCGTAGCCGGCAGCCCGCTTCTCGCAGGTCGCTCGACGCTACGGGCGGCGATCTATGCCCTGGAGCACGCGAAAGTGGATGATGGAACGAATCTTCGAGGACAACGTGCAGACGATCGGGAATACGCCGCTCGTCCGCATCCAGAGGATCACGCGAGGGCTCCCGGCGACCGTGGCGGCCAAGGTGGAAGGACGGAATCCAGCGGGTTCCGTCAAGTGCCGCATCGGCGCAGCCATGATCCAGGCCGCCGAGCGGCAGGGACATCTGACACCGGGATCCCGTAACGTCACGGTGCTCGAGGCGACGAGCGGCAACACGGGCATCGCTCTTGCTTTCGTCTGTGCCTCGCGCGGCTACCCGCTCGTCCTCACGATGCCGGAGACCATGTCGACAGAGCGTCGCAAGATGCTGCAGGCGTTCGGCGCCACGCTCATCCTCACTGAAGGATCGCTCGGCACGAAGGGCGCGGTCACGAAGGCAGAGGAACTCCTCGCTTCGGCTCCCGCGAGGTACTACATGCCGCAGCAGTTCAAGAACCCGGCCAACCCGGAGATCCACTTCCGCACGACCGGGCCGGAGATCTGGAAGGCCACCAACGGCGCGATCGATATCCTCGTGTCCGGGGTTGGAACGGGCGGCACGATCACCGGCGTCAGCCGCTACATCAAGCAGGTGGGTGGGAAGGCCATCCGGTCGGTGGCGGTGGAGCCGAGTCGGTCGCCGGTCCTGACGGCCCTGCGGCGCGGTCTCTCGCCGCAACCGGGGCCACACAAGATCCAGGGCATCGGAGCCGGGTTCAAGCCCGACGTCCTCGATCTTGGCCTTGTGGACGAGATCGCAACGGCCACGGACGAGGAAGCGATCGAGTTCGCACGGCGCCTGCACCGCGAAGAGGGGATCACGTGCGGCATCTCAAGCGGCGCGGCCATGGCGGTCGCGACCCGCATCGCGCAGGATCCCGAAAACTTGGGAAAACTGATCGTCGTCATGCTACCGGATGCAGGCGAAAGGTATCTGAGCACCGCGCTGTTCGAAGGCTGGTTCTGATGGTCGCGGCGCGACGCCCGACGGTATCGCAGGCGGAGTGGCTCGCTCCGATTGCTGCTTCTCTCTGCCAGCCGGTGCATCTGCGACCGCGGGAGCCGCAGACATTTCCATCGTCCTGTTCGCGCCGAATGCCTTCCTGCGTCGGCCTGCACGACGTCATGGATGCCCTTCGTTCGGCCGTCTATCCCGGGTACTTCTGCGTTCCAGGCGTCCCGGAAGGAGACTTGTGCGGGCAGACGACGGCCGCCCTGGAGTACGTCGCCGAACACTTGCCCGATCAGATCGGGCGGGCTTTCGCCCTCGCCACCGCCGCGGAGGGCGGTGAGCGTGCGAGCGCGATCGCGCGGGAGTTCCTCGCGCGGCTGCCCCGCGTGCAGGCCATGCTCGCAACCGACGCGCAGGCAGCGTTCGACGGGGACCCCGCCGCCACCTGCCGCGAGGAGACCATCGCCTGCTATCCCGGGGTCTTGGCCGTCTCCTACTATCGCCTTGCGCACGAACTTCACGGCCTCGGCGTGCCGCTCGTCCCGCGGATGATCACGGAACTCGCACACAGTCAGACGGGAATTGACATCCATCCCGGTGCGCAGATCGGCGAGCGCTTCTTCATCGACCATGGGACCGGCGTCGTGATCGGCGAGACGACGGTCATCGGGAAGGGAGTCCGCATGTACCAAGGAGTCACGCTCGGCGCCCTCAGCTTCCCGGCGGATGAACACGGCAACCTGCTCAAGGGCCAGCCACGTCACCCCATCGTGGAGGACGACGTCATCCTCTACGCCGGCGCCACGATCCTCGGCCGCGTGACGATCGGCCGCAGGTCGGTCATCGGTGGCGGAGTCTGGCTCACTCGCAGCGTACCGCCAGGAACCGAGCTCTCGATGACCAAAGGGAATGGCGACTCCCCCCCTTCGGCCTGAGAGGGTGTCCGCCAAGAATCCGTTCCGCCCTATCCGCCCGTGCGATCGCGCGCGGGCACGATCCAGGTCTCGCCGCGAGCGCACAGCTTCACGACCGACGTTTCGCTGCCCAACCAGTACTCGTAGAAGGTCGGACACGCACCCGGAAGGTGCATGGGGATCGCGAAACGCGGCGCAACGGCCGCCGCGACAAGTGAGACGCTCTCGGGAGACGCCAACCACCCGGTCGAAGCGAGCAGGACATCGACGCGGAGAGGCGCCCCGCCGAAGATGC
>CAIOLV010000103.1 GCA_903859225.1 uncultured bacterium | reverse complement strand
GAGCGCAAGATCCCCCGCGTCGACGTCCGCGAGCGACATCTCTCCCGCACCGAGCGAGACGCGGATCGAACCCGCCGAGTGCCCGACGATGTGGATGGCTCCCGCGCCGTCGACGATCTCGAGGTCCGTTCCCGAAGGCACACGGAGGACGTAGTCGACCTGACCCTCTCGCGTGGTGCGCAACGTGGCGCCGTCGGGCCCGCTCTGCGCATCCACCGGCGTGTCGGCGGATCCCGCCGGGGCGCCAGCCTTGCAGACGGCCGACCACTCCACGACGCGGCGCGAGTCCGTCTGCGCCTGGCTGTACGCGTAGGAAGAGACCACGATGTCTCCCGTCCCGTTCTCCACCGACAGCCGTGCCTGCCCGACGAGCTCGAGGGAGCCGGAGGCCGTGGCCGCCTTCTCCTCCTGCGGAGCGCCGACGCGGCCGATCCCGCCGAAGACCATCGAGACACTGACGAACGGCCCGGAGAGGTCGAGCGACGGGGCCGGAATCCCAACGCCCTCGCCAAAATCGAATCCGAGTACCGGCACGACGTAGCCGATTCGCACATCGAAGCCGATGAAGCTCACGAGTTGGACCTCGAAGCTCACGTACGGCATGACCATGGCGAACGCGCGCCCGATGGTGCGCGTCTGCGGTTCCGGAATAATGCCCTGGGGACCGACGTCGACCGGTTGCACAGCGGGGACACTGATCTCGAGCACCGACGCGCCGCCGCCCAGCACCACGCCAAAGGTGAGAACCGACGTCTCGTCTCCTCCGACCGCGAAGCCGAGGTCGAATCCGCCGCCACCGAAGGCCAAGTCAGCCGACCGATCGATGCCGGTCGACGTTCCTGCGGCACCGAATCCCATCCCGCCGAACGACAGTCCACCGATCACGCCGCCCCGCCCGCCACCACCGCCGCCGATGAGGAAGCTCGGCATCGCCGAGAGCCCATTCTCTGACAGGAACGCATTCACGCCCGCCAGATCGGGGAAAAAGGCCGACATGCCACCGCCACCGAACCCAAAACCCCACGCGCCGCTGGTGTCCTCGCCCGAGCTGGCGAGCGCCCCCCCGACCAGCGCGAGAAGGGCCGCAAGAACCAGAATTGCCTTCTTCATCTCGCCTCCTTGCCTAGACCCGCGAGGGCCTGCACGACACCGCGCAATCGTAGCGCGATCCAAGCTTCCCGTTCAATTCCATTGGGTGATACGGGGTCTGCGGCACGCCGGACGCCCACTCACAAGGCTCGGTTGTTCGCTTCTACACGGGTGGGATTCATCCGGCCGATCACGGCGCTCCTCCTCGCGCCTGCGCCGTCCGGCGCAGGTCGTCCGGACCGCGGGACACAGGCTCTTGACACCTCACAACTGTGGACTATCCTCCTAGATGCCATCTTGTGCGCTTGTCGCACGGGGTGAGTCTACGAACAAGGGGGTGATCGCGTGACGCAACATGAAAGTACGTCGGCGATGCCCCCGGCCTCGGTTCGGTAGAGAGCGCGACTCGGTCGCTCCTTTCGACCGAACAGGCCGGGGCATCCCGGCGAAGCGGAGGACTCCGTCTCTGTCGGCTTGAGATCTTGATCACCGTTGCCCCACATGGCGTGGGGCTTTGCTTTTCGTCTCCGCTCGGCCCACGGGCTCTTCGCGAGTGTCCCTAGGGCATGTGCTCGCGCACCGACGCACCGAGGTCAACTAGCCCTAGCTCGCGCAGGGTGGAGGGCCGCTTGCGGCGCGGCGGACCATCCAACGTTCTGGAGTCTGGAGAGCGTGGAAGCCGCCGTACGTTTCGTAGAGCGCTTGAGCATCGCGCGTCGCGAGCAGGATCAAGCGCAGCCCGCACAGCTCTGGGTGCTCCGTCGCAGCCTGCACGAGGAGCTTCCCCACCCCGCGGCCGCGGTGGTCCCTGTCGACAAAGACATCGCACAGCCAGGCGAAGGTGGAGAAATCCGTCACGGCTCGTGCCAGACCGACCTGTTCGTCTCCCAGGTACGCGCCGAACACGAGCGAGTGCTCGATCGAACGTTCGATGGCCTCGCGCGTCCGCTCCTGTGCCCAGTACGACTCCTTGCTCAGCCAGCGAGCAATCCGGTCGAGATCGAGGCGCTCTCGATCCATGCTGATGGTATACATCGATGTCACCCCCTAGCGCGAAGCTCATTGTCCGTGATCCGTGGTCCGTCGTTCGCCGGCACGGGATCCCGGTGCCAACAGATTGCGTCTTCACGATTCCTGCACCAGGGCCATGTACAGTACGCCTAGTCCTCGGAGGTGGGTTCATGGGCAAGGTCCTCGTCATCGTCGCTGTTCTCACGTGCTGCACGGGACTGGGCATCGAGGCGTGCAGCGGCGTGGCATTGGTCCAGAGCGGCTCCGTCATCGTGGGGGGCAACGAGGACAACGATCTCACGGACCCCGCGATGTGGGCGACCGCCGCGTCGGGCACGGCCTACGGCGTGGTCTACTTCGGCCTCTGGTTCGATGGGCTCGGCAACCGGCTGGCCGGGTGGTACGAGATGCAGGGCGTGAACGACCAGGGTCTCTACTATGACCTCTTCAGCGTGCCGTGCACGCCGGGCGTGGAACGGTCGACCGCGTACGACTGGCGCGGCGCCGGGTATCCGGCGCCGGAGCCGATCGAGTGCACGATGATGACCACGTGCGCCTCAGTGGACGAAGCGCTGGCCTTTCTCCACCAGCGCAACTACGCCACGATCCTTCCCTGCGTTCAGGTCTTCCTCGTCGACCGGTCGGGCACCGCGGCCGTATACACGGGAATCGGCGACGTGTTCCGCACCGGCCCGGGCTTCGTCGTCACGAACTTCAACCTCGCGGCCCCCTCGCTCGGCGGGTACCCCGACGTTCGATACTCCGCCGCAACGCGGATGATCGGGTTCGATCCCGCGCCGACGCTCGATCGCGCCGCCCAAATCCTGCGCGCGACTCGTCTCCAGCCCAAGTTCCCGGATGACCCAGGAACGCGCTACACCGTGATCGGCGACCTCGTGAGGGGGATCCTCGACGTGTACGTTGGCGCGGACTTCACAAGCCGCGCGCGACTCGACCTCGCACCTCTTTGGGCCGAAGGGCGCGCGCGCATGCCTCTCGCGGATCTCGCCTTCGAAGTCAGCAATCTACACTAGACTCGCCCACCCGGCGATCTGCGATAGGCTTTCCGGCACGTCGTCTCTGGCTTGTGGATTCGGAAGCCATCGCCTTTCTTCGTCCTTCCTCACCTGCTACGCGCGATGAGCTACATGCCATTTGCGCCCGCTTGGCCGCTCCCCTACTCTCCTTGAAGAGGCACGTATGGCTCGCTACTCGTACTCACGACTCAACAGCTATCGCACCTGCCCGCTCCAGTACCGCTTCCGGTACATCGACAAGACCCCCGTCGAGGTCGCTCCCTCGATCGAGGCGTTCATGGGCTCGCGCGTCCACGACGCAATGGAGTGGTTGTACAAGCAGGTCGCCGGCGGCCGTGCCCCGACGGCCGATGAGGTCCTCGCCGTCTACAGCGAGCGATGGGAGGCGAAACGCGCGGGCGGCCTGCGCATCGTGAACGAGCATCTCGACGAAGCCGCCTATCGCGACGCCGGCCGCCACTGCATCGAGAGGTACGTCGACCGCCATGCGCCGTTCCACGAGGGCATCGTCCTCGGACTCGAAGAGAGCTTTCAGATCCCGCTCGGCGACGGCCTCGTCCTCAACGGCGTCATCGACCGGCTGATGAAGCCCGAGGACAACGTCTACGAGGTGCACGACTACAAGACGAGCCAACACCTGCCCACACCCGAGCAGGCGCAGGCCGACGAGCAAGGCGGCTGGTACGCACTCGCCGTCCGCCGACGCTTCCCGCAGGCCCGCGAAGTGCGACTCGTCTGGCATTACTTGCGCCATGACGAGGATCTTGCGACCACTCGCACCCCGGAAGAGGCCGAGGCGCTGGAAAAGGATATCGTGCGCCGGGTCCGCGCCATTGAGGCCGCGACCGACTTCCCAGCACAGGAGTCGCGGCTGTGCGCGTGGTGCGACTACCTCTCGATCTGCCCTGCCAAAGGCCATCGCCGCGCCGTCGAGGCCCTTCCGCCGAACGAGTACCTGCACGAGCCCGGCGTCGTCCTCGTCAACCGGCTCGCCGAACTGAGGGCCTTGCTCAAGACGGCGACAGACGGGCTGGAGAGCGAGATCGCGCAAGTCGAGGAGGCGCTGCTCGCCTACGCCCGCGAGCACGGCTACAGCGTCATCGTCGGCGACGAGCGCGAGGCGGCGATCTCCGAAATCGAGATCCTGGCGTTCCCGAGGAAAGACGATCCCCAACGCGCGCCGCTGGAGTCCCTCGTCCGCCAGCTCGGGCTGTGGGACGACGTCTCCGATCTCAACCTGAACAAGCTCGAGAAAGCGCTCGACCGTGAGGGTTTGCCTCCGGACGCTCGCGCGAAGCTCGCACCGTTCGCGTCGGCCGAACCGCGCATCACGATCCGGCTGCGAAAGAAGCGCGACACGGCGGATCGATAGCCGCACCGCCGAGACGTCGGTGCCGGCAGGTCCTCCATGAGTCTACGGGTCGAGAGCAATCTGCGTCATCGAGTAGCGCGTGTGCTCCGTCGAGAAGCTGTCCCACGTCGCCTGGTACGCAAGGATGACCTGCACCGTCTCCCCGGGAACGAGCGTCGTGTCCTGCGAATCGCCGCTCGCAAGCGGGATCACGAACTCGAGCGACGTCTGGCCGCTCTCTTCGCTCCCGCCGAACGCGAGGATCGACGCGGTCTTGTCGGGAAGGTGCAACTCCTTCGTCACGCCGTAGTTGTCCTGGATCGTCACCGTTCCGTTCGCGACGGCGCCGATGATGATGTTCGACCCCTGCTTGCCCGTGCGATGGCTGAACCCAACGCCGAGCCAACCCGTCCCCGGGCTGATCAAGCCGACGTAGAGGTTCGTCAGGTCGTTCTGCCAGAAGAGCGACATCCCCGTCTGCGAATCGTAGAGGTTGTTGCGGTACTCGCCCGCGTAGACCATTCCGTCCGCCGTCGGCAGGCTGGCGCCGGCCAGCTGCGCCAGCGGCGCGACGTCGGCCGAACCGCTCGCCGTGCTGGCCGCTACGGCATCGTTCGCAGCATTGGGCGCCGCGGTGCCGCTCCAGAGAGCGGCCGTCCCGCCAGCGACAACCGCCAGTGATGCAATCAGGCTCGCGATCGCGATGATCGTGTTCTTCATGTGTCCTCCCCCAGTATCCGTACGAGTCTCCGGCGGACTCGCACCGCCTCGGGGGTCGCTGCGAGCCACATCTGGAATCTACGGCCCCGGTGTGGAGGGCGTATGGAGGTGGAGAGGCGAGTTCGTGAGGTCGCGGCGCGGTCAG
>CAIOLV010000102.1 GCA_903859225.1 uncultured bacterium | reverse complement strand
TCACTTGATAGAGCACGTTGCCTGTGAGCCCTGACGAAACGACGAGGGGGTCGAACGCGCTGTACACGAGCCCCGACGCTCCGAGTCCTACAAGCTCGAACGCAAGGGACGCCACGAGAGTGAGACCGAGCGAAACCGAACGCCTCATAGTGCATCCTCCTCCGGAGCCAGAATAGGCCGAAGCCGGCCCTGCAACCAGCCCCGAGCCGCAATGGCGGTCGGAGTCCGGAGAAGGGCCCAGGGCCGTAACACGCGGGACTAGGGAGTGGGTGTCGGCCGCCACGCCGGCTGCACGGCGGTGACGTTGCTCGCCATGTGAGTTACCTGTCGGAGGTCCGTCCCGTCCGGACGCATGACGTAGATCTCCCAGTGCTGAGCGAGCGAGAGGTCGGAGTCGAACGCAATCAGCGTACCGTCGGGAGACCAGCGGGGGCTTCCGTCGTAACTCGCGTTGCGCGTCAGCTGGCGTACGTTCGTTCCATCGCCATCCATGACGTAGATCTCGTAGGCGCCGTACGAGCCATCTGCGCTGGCCATGAACGCGATCTCTCGCTCGTCCGGCGACCACATCGGCGAGGTTTCAGACAGCTCGGACATCGTCAGCCTCTGCTCGTCTGTGCCATCCGGGCGGCACGTGAAGACGTCCGTGGCGTCGCTTCTCGCGGTCGCGTAGAGAAGGCGCGATCCGTCCGGCGACCAGTCGACGGCATAGGACGCGACACCGATCGAGTGCGCATTTCCTCCGTCCGCGCCCATCATCCACAGCTCGGCGCGCTGGCCCTCGGAAGGGTACACGCGCGCGAAGGCGATCTGGCGACCATCGGGCGACCAGGCTGGCCCGCAGTCGAGGACGTCCGGCGCGGATGTGAGTCGTGTCAGCTGGCCGGTTTCGGGATTGGCGACGTAGATCGACTGGGTCCGCTCGTCGACGTAGCCGACTGCAACGATCGCCGTGCCGTCCGGTGACCAGTCGTAGTGGTTGAGCCCGATGGAGGCAGTGAAGATGGGTTGGGTTCCCGATCCATCGGCGTTGACCGCGTAGACGCGGTGACTGGGAGCTGGCCCGTAGAGCACTTGATAGCAGAACGAAATCACACCCCCGCCCCGGCCGTCGAGGGGGACAGCCGCGCCGCCAGCCGCAAAGGCGACGACGCAGATGGCCTGTACTGCAACGAGAGTGGCCAGGATCGTGGGTCTTCTCATGTCGAACGCCCTCACGTCGGAACCTCCTGTGGTTGGACAGGCCTTGAGGTCTCTGTCGGAGCGGGGCTACGGAGCTGTTGCGATCGGACGCATCCTCCAGAAGTCCCTGCGATTGTGGTCGGTCAGGTCCATTCCGAGACCGAAGTAGAGGTCGGAGCCAAGGACGAAACCCACAGCCATTGCCCGGGCTCCGCCGAGGAAGTCGGCCTTTCGCGTCCAGACATCTGAAGAGGCGTCGTACTCCCAGACTTCCGCCGAAAGGGTCAGCGCCGACCCCGGAAGTTGACCGAACGCCAGATAGCCCTTTCCGCCGACGGAGACGCCGAGGGCATACCCTCTCGCCGTCCCCGGGAAGTCCGCCCTCCGAATCCAGACGTTCGAGAGCGGGTCATACTCCAAGACGTCGCAAGTGTAGGCGTCGTCAGCGTTTCCGGTGCGTCCGGTGGCAATGTAGATGTGCCCTCCGATCGCGAAGGCGGCGGGGAGAAAGCGTCCGAGCCCGGGGCAGTCGGCCATGCGAGTCCAGGCGTCCAGCGCTGGATCGTATTCCCAGAGGTCGTCGGCATACCCGGCCTGCGTCGACCCGCCAAACACGTACGCCTTGTCGCCGAGCGTCACCGCGACACACCCGGCGCGGGCGACGCCGGGGAAGCTCGCGACCCGCATCCAGGCGTCCGCCGCCGGGTCGTACCTCCAGCACTCGCGCACGAGGCCGGATGCTCCGCTCCCGAAGCAGACGTAGCCGGTCGAGCCGATCGAGAAGCCGGTTCCGTCCTCCGTAGGGACGCCCGGGAAGTCGGCCTTGCTGGTCCACGTGTTCGTGGCCGGGTCGTACTTCCAGAACTGGCTCCGCAGTGTACCGGCGCCGTCGGTGCCGGCTACGACGTATGCGGCCTCGCCCACAGCGAATGCCTCGGCGCCGCGCAGCGCGGGTCCGCCGTACGGCGCAACGGCCTGCCAAGCTCCCGGAGTCGGAGCCGCAAGGGGCAACGCCAATGCAGGGAATGCACATGCGAGGACACACGTGAGGGCGCAGCCCCACCATGCGACTGGCTGCCGATGCATGAGCGCCTCCTCCCTACGGGGTGGCCGCAGGCCGCATTCTCCAGACGTCGCCGACGTTGCGCGTTCTGGAGTTGTTGCCGAGGCCGTAGTAGAGGTCCGATCCGAGCACGAAGCCCGTCGCCATGATGCGTGCTGCTCCGGCGTAGTCAGGCTGCTGGGTCCAGCCATCGGTCGCGGGATCGTATTGCCACACGTCACGAACCAAGGGAAGGGGTTCCGCGTATTGCAGGAGGCCGAACGCGACGTAGCCCTTTCCTCCGAGCGAGAGGCCCACGGGGTAGGCACGTGCTTGGCCGGGGAAGTCGGCTCTCCGCGACCATTCGTCCGCCTGCGGGTCGTACTGCCAGACGTCCTGCGCCATCCCGGTCTCTGCGCTCCCCGCTCCGAAGTAGGCCCTGCCGTTCGCGGCAAAGGCGAAGGGCAGGAAGCGGCCCTCGCCGGGGCAGTCCGCCCTGCGCGCCCAGGCGTCCGTCTCCTGGTCGTACTCCCAGATCTCTCTCACGAGGTGATCGGAGTAGCCGCCGAACACGTACGCCTTTCGCCCGATCGTGACCGCGACACAGCCCGAGCGCGCGCCGCCCGGGAAGTCGGCCTTCCGGCTCCAGGTATCTGCGGCTGGGTCGTACTGCCAGAACTCGGAGACCCT
>CAIOLV010000101.1 GCA_903859225.1 uncultured bacterium | reverse complement strand
CGTTCATCGACTGATGGCCCTTGCCAGCCTCGCCCTCGCGCTCTTCCACCTCGTACTCGGTCTCTCCATCTACCTCTAGAGGGCGACGCAGCGCAAGACATTTCACCGCAGAGGACGCAGAGAACATACAACCCACCGCACGCCGTTGGCTGGAAGCTTAAGAACCCTGGCCGAGACCAGGGGAGTCGGCGTTGCCCCGAAAGCGGGTGATGAGGTTGATAGGGCCGGTGGGGTCGGTTCCCGCGTGTTTCTCTGTGTTCTCCGCGCGCTCTGCGGTGAGGTTGCAGCTAGTACTCGGGGCGGAGGCCGAACTCGGCCGACTCGACCCACTCGTTCGGGCGGTTGTAGTACTCGACGAGCGAGCTCACGAGGGCGTAGTGGCTGCGTTCGATCTTGGCCAGCTTCCCAAGGAGCTCGCCGACGCGGACGTCGGTGGCCCGCTCCGAGTGGTGGAGGTAGAAGGTCTCCGTCTCGTGTTCGAGGTCCATCGCGTGCCGTAGGACATCGAGGAGTCGGGAGTCGGCCGAGAGCGTCTGTGTGCCTCCCTCGACGGCGCCGCGGATCCAGGTCTTGGCCGCAGCGACAAGGTCGGGGCCCTTGAGGTTCTCCACACCGCTGAAATCTCGAAGCACCACGGCGTGACTGGCCTCCGCGTCAGCGAGGAGGCCGAGAAGAACCTTCGCACCGCGGTCCTCCGTATGACCGGCGGCCTCGCGGTAGGTCCTCTCCGCCTTCTCTTCAAGATGCACCGCATCGTGGATGACTCCCATGTGCGCCTCCCTTCCCTGCGATCACATCGCAGGATATGCAGGAGAGCTTCCGCCGGCGAATCACGCGAAAGGCCGTAAGTGGCTGACAGTCCCCTGACTAGTAGGCCACACCTCACGCAGATGGACGCAGTCGCCGGATGCGACGGTCACGCGGCCGTCGACGGTCTCGACAACCAAGTGGCCAAAGGGATCGACGTCGACGGCCCTGCCGAGCATGACGCGGCCCTGGCCGCGGTCAACACTCACGGTGCGGCCGAGCGTCGCACAGCGCTCGCGGTAGGCCGCGAGGACGACGTCCTCTGTCTGCGGTCTTGCGAGTTCGGAGTAGATGGCGCGAACGAAAGCGTCGCGATCGCCGCGGACTCCCTCATCGCGCAGGCTCGTCGCCCCGTCGATGGGACTCTCCTCGAGGTTGATCCCCACGCCGACGAGGGCGACGTCACGGGCCGTCTCGATGAGGATGCCGCCCAATTTCCTCTCCGCGACGATGAGGTCGTTCGGCCACTTGAGCCGCACAGGGATGGAGAGGGCTTCGACCGCCCGCGCCGTCGCGAGGCCGGCTCGCAGCGCGATGAGACCATCGTGCGGAACGATGAACGTCACATAGAGCCCGCCCGTCGGAGATAGCCAAGAGCGGCCATGGCGTCCGCGCCCGGCGGTTTGTTCGTCGGCAGCGACGGCGTGTCCGACATCGGCGAGGCCCCGATCCAGGAGGTCGCGGGCAATGAGTTGAGTCGACAGGGCGCGCGCGAGCCGATGGACGATGGGACCGGCCTCACGCTCCATCGACGACAGGAAACGTCTCCCCCGCGTGGGGCATGACGAGGACACGATACGAGGGTCCGAAACGACGCTTTGCCTCATCCAATGCGACTCCGGGGGTCGTGGCGGCGCGGTAGAAGAACCGACACGCCGTCTCGGCGGGAAGCTCCGACTGGAGATACACATCGATGCGCGCGAGGTCCTGAGCGTGGTAGACGGCCTTGTGGCCGCCGAGCTTGAAGCCTTCTCGTTCGAGAATGCAGAGGACGTCGGCCGGTCGAGCGCTCCTCTCGATCCAGTCCTGAAAGACGCGATGGCCGATGCCGTCGGGGCACGCCGCGAGAAGGTAGACGATGCCGCCGTCGCGCACGGCGCGAGCCGCCGTGTACTGCGCCTTGTACGCCTGGTAGAGGTCGATGTCCTTCGGGTGTCCCCCGGCCGAAGCGATGACGAGGTCAGCCTTCTCGCGCACCGGCACGATGCAGTGCTCGTCCCAGAACTGCCGCGCCGCGGCATGCGCCGCCTCGGGTTCGCCGACGACGATCTTCGCGACCTCGCCCTTCGAGTTCAGGACCACATCGGCGAGGAAGTCGACGCCGACGAGCTTCGCCGCCTCGACCATCTCCTCGCTGATCGGGTTCCCATCGTACACGCAGGCCTCGCTCTTCGGATGCGAGAGCTGCGCGTGGTTCGCTTCGATCGTCGCTCGTCCGGCGACGCCCGGCAGGATGTTCTTCCGCCCGCCGGAGTAGCCGGCGTAGTAGTGCATCCCGACGTGGCCGATCGTGACGACGCGGTCGGCCTCGGCCACGAGCCGGTTGACGAGGATCGGCGTGCCGCGCCGGCTTTTCCCGATCTCGACCGTATCGCGATCGCAGTTGTGAATCGCGACGCGAAACTCTCGGCGAAGGTCGCCGAGCATCTTCTCGAGCTCGTCGTCGGTCGACGCGCGATGCGTTCCTGTCGCGACGACGAGCGTCACGTCCTCGCAGGAGACCCGGTCCTTCAGTCGGTCCCAGACGAGAGGAAAGACGAGGCGCGTCGGCGTCTTCCGCGTGTGGTCCGTGACGACAAAGACGACGGTCTCGCCGCGGCGGAACGAGGCGGCGGGGTCGCCCATCCCGAAGGGGTGCGCCCACGCCTCGGCGAACGCGCGCGGGAGGTCCACGCCGGCCATCGGACGCGGCGCAAGCGACCCAAGCAGGTTGGCATCAGGGATGTCGACGGGAACGACACCTCGTCCGTAGGCAAGATCGAATCGAACCATGGATCCTTCCTCCACGACGTACGTGTCGCATGGTAGCGCTCGCAAAACGGCCCGACAACCGTTGCGCAAAGCGCGGGATCGCACTACGCTTGGAGTGTTGAGGAGGACTATGCCGATCGCGAAGAGCCTGCGCACGTCGGAATCCGTCACGGAAGGCCACCCGGACAAGGTGGCGGACAGGATCTCGGATGCGGTTCTGGACGCCGTCCTGCGCGACGATCCGTCGTCTCATGTCGCATGCGAGACGTTCCTCACGACCGGGCTCGTGGTCGTGGGCGGCGAGATCACGACCAAGACCTACGTCGACGTCCCGACGCTCGTCCGCCGCGTCTTGTCCGACATCGGCTACGACCGGCCCGAGCTCGGCTTCCACTT
>CAIOLV010000100.1 GCA_903859225.1 uncultured bacterium | reverse complement strand
CTCCGCGGCATGAATGACGAAGAGACCGCCGTCTTGACCGATGTCATGGCGCATTCGGGTTCGATGTTCACCCCTGACGATCTCGGCGGGTACACCGTCGACAAGCATTCAACTGGAGGAGTGGGAGACAAGACGACGCTCGTCCTCATCCCCCTTCTCGCCGCGGCCGGACTCAAGGTGGGGAAGCTTTCGGGACGCGCTCTCGGCCACACCGGCGGAACGATCGACAAGCTCGAGTCGATTCCCGGATTCCGCACGGACCTCGACCGCGCCCGCTTCCTCGATCTCGTGCGCAAGACGGGCCTCGCACTTGCCGACCACACAGCAGACATGGTGCCCGCCGATCGGATTCTCTACGAGCTGCGGGACGTCACCGCGACGGTCGACTCGCTCCCGCTCATCGTCGCGTCGATCATGTCGAAGAAGATCGCCGGCGGAGCGCAAGCCATCGTCATTGACGTGAAGACAGGCTCCGGGGCCTTCCTCCCGCGGCTCGAGGACTCGCGCCGCCTGGCGCAGGCGCTCGTCGCAATTGGCGCAAAGCTCGGCCGCAAGATGGCGGCCGTCATCACGGACATGTCTCAGCCGCTCGGCCGCACCGTCGGCAACGCACTCGAGGTCAAGGAAGCGATCGAGACCCTCCAGGGGAAAGGACCCGAGGACCTGGCGACGCTGTGCTTCGAACTCGGCGCCGAGCTCCTCGTCTTCTCTGGGAACGCGACCGATCGCGTCTCCGCCGTGGACGAACTGCGGGCGTTGCTCGCGAAAGGGAAGGCCCTCGCGAAGTTCCGCGACCTCATCCAGAACCAGGGCGGCGATGTCCACGTCCTCGAGAACCCCCGCCTCCTGCCTCAGGCAGCACAGAGGATCGACGTCCGCGCGAATGTGGCCGGAACCGTGCGCCGTCTCGATGCTCTCTCTATCGGGCGGGCAGCCAACGCCCTCGGCGCCGGGAGAACGAAGAAGGAAGATGCGATTGATCCGGCCGTCGGGGTCGAGATCGTGGCGAAGATCGGCGAGCACGTGGAGAAGGCGGGCACGCTCGCCGTGTTGCACGTGAATGACGTGGCGCGGCTCGCCGATGCGCGGCGCTTGATCGAGTCGGCCTACGAGATCGACTCCAGCGGAGCGCCGTGCGCGCCTCCGCCGCTCATCGTCGAACGTATCCTCGGAACCACCTGACCGACCGCTGCCAGGCACTGCCCCCGTAGCTAAACAAGGCGGTACCCTACGGCTTCAGGGTGAATGCGTCCGGCAAAAGCTCGGCGATCGTCGTCCGCACGAAGTCGCCGCTCGGACTCCCCATGAGGATCTCAAGCTTCGGCGCGTGCTCGTGCAGGACCTGACGGCACGCGCCGCAAGGGCGGCAGTGGTCGGACTCACACGACACGGCGATCTTCACAAACTCTCGCTTCCCGTCAGAGATCGCCTTGAACAAGGCGACGCGTTCGGCGCAGAGGGAGAGGCCGTTCACGGCGTTCTCGATGTTGACGCCCGTCACGACGGTCCCGTCAGCGCAGAGGAGCGCCGCACCCACAGGAAACCGCGAATACGGCGCGTACGCGTGGCGCCGCACATCGTTGGCCAGCTTCACGAGATCCCGATCGTTCATCAGAAACGGATCACCACTCCCACAGAGCCCGACAAGCCTCCCATATGGAGGTTCCACCATCCGACCCACTCCAAGAGCGGCTGGACGAGTCTCGCTTCAGCATACAGTCGCAGGAACGGGAAGCCGATCTCCAAACGCGCGCCGATGTGCGCAGCGAGCGCCGACCAGCGAATGTCGTCCAGGTGAAGAGCGGCGAGCGCCGCATCGACGCCCTCCACCCACTCCGGCGGAAGCTCACGACCGACATCGACGGTCACCGCGCCGCCGCTGTAGTCGATCCCCGCCGACAGGTTGAGCGCCGCAACAACGATGTCAAGCCGCTTCACCGCTTCGACGGAGATGGCCCACGCGGATAGATCAGCATTCACGGTGAAGTGCGCCGTCTCGTCGCCCAGTGGGAATTCCTCGTCCAAGAGCGGATCGGGGATCTCGACTCCCGCCATGCTCGCGATGCCGCGGACCATCCCGCTACTCAGGACTCCGCCGAAAAGCCGCACACCGTCAACCACCACAAAGGGAAGCGGAATCTCGATTCCCCCTCCGAACAAGGGAAGGGGAACCAGTGTCGGAAACGTCGTGAGGCCCGCATTCAGGTCCGCGATCGCGGAGTCGAAGTCCGCCGCCAGGTCGGCAAGTTCGTCCGCAGGCATCCCGCGGTCGGCGAGGAGGGCGAGCCATTCGTCGGAGGCGGCGTGAAGAGCAACCGGGACCCTCGGCAGGGTCCCGGCGACATCAAGCGAGATGATCTCGCACCCCAGATCGAGGCCGCCAGCGTGGCCGCTCGCTGCCCCCAGCACGAGGGCAAAGAAGACAACGGCAGCCGCTGCGGCTCTCCGAGGGATCATCGCCTGTCCCAGCCCTCCCATTCCTTTCGCTTCAACTCGGCACGCTTGATCTTGCCGCTCATCGTCTTCGGAAGCTCGGTCACGTAGTCGATTGCACGCGGGTACTTGTAGGGCGCCGTGACCTTCTTCACGTGGTCTTGGAGCTCTTTCGTCAACTCGTCGGACGGTGCGTAGCCTTTGGCGAGGACGACGAACGCCTTGACGATCTCGCCCCGCTCGCGGTGCGGCGCGGCCACGGCGGCCGCTTCGACGACGGCAGGATGGCTGACAAGCGCGTCCTCGACCTCGAACGGGCCGATGCGATAGCCCGACGTCAAGATGACGTCGTCGGCACGGCCCTCAAAGAAGAGATACCCGTCCTTGTCCGCCTTCGCAAGGTCCCCCGTGCGGTACCAGCCGCCGGAGAACGCGTCTTTGTCGAGCTCGGGAGCGTTCCAGTAGCCGTCGAAAATCGCAGGGTTCCCCGGTTTCAGCGCGATCTCGCCCACCTCGCCCTGCTTGACCAGGTTGCCGTTGTCGTCGATGAGAACGACGCCGGGCCCCGGAGACGGGAGACCCATGGCCCCGGGCTTCACCGGCAGACCCGGCAGGTTGCAGACAAGGCAGACACTCTCGGTCTGTCCGTAGCCGTCGCGGATCGTGACTCCGAACGCACGCTTGAAGGCTTCAATCGGCTCGACGTTGAGCGGCTCGCCGGCCGACAACGCGTCCTTCAAGTAGATCTTGTGCTTCCCCATATCAGGCAGCTGCGCGAACAGTCTATACTCGGTCGGCGTGCAGCAGAGCTTCGTCACCTTGTACTTCGAAAGGAGCTCGAGATAGCGCTCGCCGTCGAACCGGCCGCTGTAGATGAGCTGGGTTGCGCCGGTCGTCAGGGAAACGCCGACCGGGCTCCAGTACCACTTTGCCCAGCCCGGCGCCGTCGTTGCCCAGACAATGTCCGACTCGTCGGCATCGTACCAGTAGCGGGCCGTGACGCGGTTGTGGCAGAACATCCAGTGGTGCTTGTGCACGACGGGCTTGGGATTTCCCGTCGTCCCCGAGGTGAAATTGATCGTCATCGGGTCCTCAGCGACGAGAGAGATCTTCTTCACGTTCGGACTTCCGGACATCACGAGGTCCTCGAACCGCAGCCAGCCCTTCCGTGGCTCATTCGCGCCGATCAGGATGAACACTTCAAGCGGGCACTGCCCCCGCACGGACTCGACGATCCCTGCCGTCGACGTGTCGGCGACGATGATCCGCGCTCCGGAGGCCTGGGAGCGGTAAAGGACCTCTTTCTCTTTCAGCATCTCCGAGCACGGCACGGCGACGCCGCCGGCGACGAACGTTCCCAGCTGTGCGACGTGCGCCTCAGGAATTCGAGGCAGGATATGCATCACCGGCTCGCGCTTCTTCAGGCCGAGCTTCATGAGGGAGTCGCCGAAGCGATGCATCCCGTCGACCAGCTCGCCGTAGGTCATCTTCCTTGCGTTCCCTTCGGCATCTTCCCACAGGATGGCGAGCTTGGTTGGGTTCTTCTTCGCGTGCCCCTCTACGACGTCGACGATGTTGTAGTTCGCAGGGACGTTCCAGACGAAGTCCCTGACTTCCTTTTCGTAACTGGCCCTGTCGTAACGCATCGAGATGACCACCTTGTCCGTTCGAGGTTTTGCTTTGGTGCGGTGCACCTTATAGCATATTCGCAAACCCTTTCGCAAACAGGAGATCCAGATGAATGCATCCGTGGTCTTGAGTTCCGCGGCATCGAAGCGACTGATCGCCAAAGGCGTGGGCGCTCACCCGAGTGTCCGGCGGGCTCTCGGCGGAGGGCGGGTCGTGATCACGCGGGGCACGACGAACGCGTTCGTCGCCGAGGAGCTATGCGGCAAAGCGATCGACCGCGGCGCGTACGCGGCCGGATTCATCGACCAACGTTGGAACGTGAACGCCCGCGTGGGCGAGATGGAGGAAATCGTTCTCGTCCGCGGGAAGCCGACGGACGAGACCCCGGACAAGACGCTTAGCTCGCTCGCAGCGGGCGATGTCGTGATCAAGGGCGGCAACGCGCTCGACCCGTGGGGCATCGTCGGTGTCCTGCTCGCGTCGACCACCGGCGGCACGGTCGGCCGCTACGTCGCCGCCGCCGCAGCGCGCGGAGTGGATCTCGTGATTCCGATCAGCGTCTCGAAGTCGATCCACACATCGGTGATCGACCTGTCGCAGGAGATGGGAGTGGGCAGGATCGCGCTCCACGACGGCCTCCCCTGCGGGATCTTCCCGCTGCACGGGCAGATCGTCACCGAGATCGAAGCGCTCCACCTCCTCTGCGACGTGGATGCGGTGCACGTAACGTCGAACGGCGTCGGCGCAGGCCGCGGCAGCGTCTCTCTCCTCATCTATGGTGAAGACGCTGCGGTGCAGGCGGCCTACGACCTCGTCGGCCGCCTGCGCGATGAGGTCGACGTCGAGCTCAACGGCCGGGCGTAATGGATGCGTACCGAACGCTCGCCGGCCCGACATCGGCTCGCCTGACGCGCGAGCGTTCTCGCTTCCTCGCGTTCATCGAGCCGGCGACGGGCGACGCCATGGAATCTCGGCTCGCCGCGCTGCGGCGGCAGCACCACGACGCCACGCACGTCTGTTTCGCGTATCGGTGCCGCGCGGATTCGTCGGTGACGTCCCGCGGCGATGACGCTGGCGAGCCGAAGGGCTCGGCCGGCCTGCCGATCCTCCAGCAGCTCGAGGCGGCCCAACTCGTCGACGTTCTCGCTGTCGTCGTCCGTCACTTCGGGGGAGTGAAACTCGGGATCGGCGGCCTCGTACGGGCGTATGCCGACGTAACCGCAGCCGCTCTGTCGCACGCAAGCGTTGTCGAACGGCACGTCGAGACGACGTTGCGCATCCGCTTTCCCCACGAGGTGAACGCAGCCGTGATGCGCATCGTGCATCGTCACGGAGCGCGCGTGCTCGACATTCGCTACGATACGCAGGGTGAGATGGCTGTCGCGCTACCGCCAAGTCGTGCATTGACGTTTACCGACGCGGTCCGCGAGGAAACGGGAGCGCGAGCGTCCGTGGAGAGGGAGCCATGATCGATTCCGTCAGCGGAGAGGTCGTTCGTCGAACGGCGGATGCCGTCGTCATCGACACGGGAGGCGTCGCGTATCGCGCGGCATGCCCTGCCGGCACGCTGCGAGCGTGCGAGATCGGGCGCACTGCGCTCCTCTACATCCACCTCATCTTGCGCGAGGATACGATCGAGTTGTTCGGCTTCTCGTCGCTGCGGGAGCGCGAGCTATTCCGCCAACTGCTCACCGTCGCGCAGGTTGGTCCCCGTGTCGCACTTCAGATCCTATCTTCGATCCCGCCCGACAAGCTGGTAGAAGCCGTCGCAAGCCGCAACGCCGATCTGCTCATGACGGTGAAAGGCGTCGGTCGGAAGACAGCGGAGCGCATTCTCGTCGATCTGCACGGCAAGTTGGCCGAGGCCGGGGAGGGCGGCACGGAAGGTCTGTTCCTGACTCCGAACGAGGAGACTGCATTGCGCGCGCTCACATCGAAGTCGCTCGGCTTCTCCGCTCGAGAAGCACGCGAGGCGCTGACGCACCTGCGCGGCGAGAACCTCGATGTCGAGATTCTCATCCGCCGCGCGCTGGAGACCCTCGGAAGCCGCTCATGAGGGTCCTCGGAATCGACTACGGGCGCGTCCGCGTGGGTCTGGCGCTGTCGGACGAAGAGGAGATCTTGGCAAGCCCGCTTCCGACGCTCGCTCGCTCGCATCGTGACGTTGACGAAATCGCGCGGCTCGCCCGAGAGCGGGAGGTCGGTTGCATCGTCGTCGGGCTTCCGCTGTTGATGAACGGAACGGACGGCACGATGGCTGAAGAGGCACGCGCCTTCGCGGCACGGATTGAGGGCAGGACGCATCTACCGGTCGACCTTTTCGACGAACGATGGACGTCGTCAGAGGCGGAACGAGCCATGTTGGAGGGGAACCTATCGCGCGAGCGCCGCAAGGAGTTACGCGATGGCCTCTCGGCCGTCCTCATCCTCCAGGCGTATCTCGCAAGGCGCCGGGCCGACCCGGATCTTCGGCCGCTCGGAGGGGAGGTCTAGTTCTTGCGTCTCTCCTCGCGCGCCAGGTATTCGACGATCGCTTCGACAACTAGGTAGTTTACCGAGCGATCCTTGGTTTCGGCTAGCTTCATCAGCCGTTCGACCGGCTTCTGGTCCAGCTTGTTCTTCGGAACGTAGATCGAGATCTTGTCGAGCAATTCCTTGTGCGCCACGGCCTTCCTCCCTCATCCATGAGCCTTGCAGGTTGTATTGTAGCAGTATCCGATAGACGCGACAAGTGCCTACCTGTCGACGCCTTAGTCTGCTATGGGTTAGGGGTGCTGTTCGCCCGCAGGCACGCCTCAATGAACGGCAGGAGGTTCCCGTCGAGGACGTCGTCGACATTGCTCGTCTCGACGAGCGTCCGATGGTCTTTCACCAGGCGGTAGGGATGGAGCACGTAGGACCGGATCTGACTTCCCCACTCGTTCTCCCTAAGCTCCCCCTTCAGTTCCTCGAGCTTCTCCGCCCGCTGGCGACGCAAGAGGTCAGCCAGCTTGGCGTGCAGAATGCGCATCGCCATCGCCTTGTTTTGGTGTTGACTGCGCTCGTTCTGACACGACGCCACAAGGCCCGTTGGGAGGTGGGTGATGCGGACGGCCGAGTCGGTCACGTTGACATGTTGTCCGCCCGCACCCGAGGAACGATAGGTGTCGATCCGCAAGTCCTTCGGATCGATGTCGACCGTCGCTTCCTCCGTGACGGGGATCACGGTGACGGCAGCGAACGACGTGTGGCGGCGGTGCGCGGCATCGTAGGGTGATAGTCGGACAAGCCGGTGCACGCCGGCCTCGTTCTTCAGGTTGCCGTAGGCGTATTCGCCCTTGACCTCGAGGGTGGCGCTGCGGATGCCCGCCGTGTCCCCGGGACTCACTTCAAGCAACGAGGTGAAGAACCCCATACGTTCGCAGAACCGTCCGACCATGCGCAGGAGCATCTCGGCCCAATCCTGCGAGTCCGTGCCGCCCGCCCCGGCGTTGATCGACAGGTAGCAGCCCGCCGCGTCGTGCTCGCCAGAGAACGAGAGCTCGATGTTGAAGATCCGGAGCGCGTCCGCGAGCGCCACACCGCGCCGCTCGAGTGCCGAGAGTTCGCCTTCGTCGCCCGCGTCACGCGCCATGGCGAGAAGGAGCTCGATCTCCCCGATCTCGCTCTCCGCCCGGTCCCATCGGGCGAGCAGGCTCTTTGCCCGCTCGGCGCGCCGCGCTACTTCCGTCGCCCGCTCCCGCTGCGTCCAGAAGCCCGGGCTCGACATCTCTTGCTCGAGCTCGCCGATCTCTCGTTCGAGCGCCCCGCGGTCAAAGGTGCTCACCGATCTTGGCGAGATCGCGTCGCAGGTTGCCCAGTTGTTCCTCCAGCATCGGACTCCTTTTCGAGCCTCGTGAAGCACGTACGCTGTCGTTTATAGACGCTTGCCGCCTGTTCATCAAGCAAGAC
Organism: uncultured bacterium; assembly: GCA_903859225.1. Taxonomy (GTDB): domain Bacteria; phylum Bipolaricaulota; class Bipolaricaulia; order UBA7950; family UBA9294; genus CAIOGO01. The sequence continues at coordinate 1,909 of CAIOLV010000100.1, read as the reverse complement.
CTCCCAGTCGGAACAGACGGCCCGCGTCTGTTCCTCAACCCGGAACCTCCCGACCGGAGTAGCCGGCGAACAAGCGTTCCTCAACCCGCGCTCGCCCCGTCCGCTAGAATGGGTCGCGCAGGGAGGCCGGAGGATGCTCGTTCCTCCGAGGCAGAGACCGATGACGAAGGAGACGCGAACCGAAGAGCTGACGATTCGGGGCGAGGAACTCGTTGCCACGGTGAAGGCCCTTGTCCACGAGGGCAACATCCGTCGCATCACGGTGAAGAATCGCGAAGGCAAGGTACTGATTGAGGTTCCCCTCACGCTCGGCGTGGTCGGCGCGCTGTTTCTCCCGACGCTCGCCGCGCTCGGCGCTCTCGCTGCGCTCGTAGGCGAGTGCACGATCGTCGTCGAACGCGTGCAGGACGAAGACGAGTGAGGAGGACACCGATGCCCCAGTTCCTCTACCGCGTCCGACCCGCCAGGCCCGGCTTCCTGTCCGCGCCGACGGCGGATGAGACCGCCATCGTGGGAGAGCACTTCCGCTACCTCGAAGAGCTGACGCGTCAGGCCGTCGTCTTGCTCGCAGGGCGCACCCTCAACGAGGATGCCTCCACATTCGGCATCGTCCTCTTCCAGGCCTCTTCGGAAGGAGACGCAGCTCTCATCATGAGGCGTGACCCGGCCGTCCGCGCCGGTGTCTTCTCGGCCGAACTCTTCCCTTATCGCATTGCGCTGGCGTCGCCGCGCCTGCTCGATCTCGCGCCGCCGGTCGGGGCGCCGCGGGCTCAGGAAGACGGCACGTTATCGACCTGAAGCCTGATCTGATCGTACGAGGGCTGCCCGGTCGAGTCGTGGATGGTGAAGGTGATCGTCACTCTCTCACCTTCCGCGCGTTCGGTCGACGGCGCGTGGTAGACCGGCTCGAGGGTGTCCGCTCGTTCCAGCCAGCCCTGGCTGACGGACCAGGCGAAGCAGACTGAGGAACAATCTGGATTGGCCACCATGGCGCGAAGTGGAGTCGCGGATCCTTCCGAGACGTGAGACGGGAACTGGCGGACAATTCGCGGTGTGGGCCGATCGCCCGCCGAGAGTGCCGGAATGACCTGCGGCCACGCCGAATCCCAGACCGCCGCGCATCCCTCAGCGCAGCGGCAGGGCACCGGGACCTGGCTGCAGATTGGCGGAGACGGCGCCTGGCTCACGCACGGTCCGGCACACGGCACATCAGGAGTCGGGCACGTGCTGCGCACGGTCGTCGGACATGCGGGCGGGATCACGACGATCGGCTCGCCGCACGTCCGCTCCGGACAAGCGATCGGATCTCGGACCCGAAGGACGAGCGAGTCGCTCGAGCTCACGCCGCTCCGATTCGTTGCGGTCAGCGTCAACGTGACCTCTTGTTCGCAGTCGCACGCCGACGGCGCCGTGTACGTCGTGCTGGGCTGAGTCGGATCGGCAAAGAAGCCGAGGCCGCCCTTCGCCGTCCACAAATACGTCAGCACGCCGCCGCTGGCACTGCCTGCGGATCCCTCAAGCCGAACGGCCTCTCTCTCGCCGACGACGCGATCTTCGCCGGCGTTGACCCACAGTGGTTCTATGGAAGATGCCGCCTGCGGCGCGACGGTCTGCGAGCCCGCGCTTGTACTCACCGATGTGGTCGCCGGGGCGGAAGAGGAATTCGAGAAGAGCAGGAGCGCGCCAAGGGCTGCTCCCACCAACAACAGGACGACAAGAAAAGAACTGCCATTCATCGGGACTCACCTCCTGCGCCCGATGGGACCGCGGAGAGCCGAGAAGTCTGTTCACGACAAGGCTACTGCCAAGTCGGCAGGCAAGTCAACGGCTCCGTGCGCATTCGCAGATCAGCTCTGTGAATCCGCTCCGGTTGCGGGTGCGTGTGCAATCCATTAGAGTGGCAGCGAGG
>CAIOLV010000099.1 GCA_903859225.1 uncultured bacterium | reverse complement strand
GCCCCACCACCTCCAGAGAGAAGCCCTCTTCCGAGGACCCCTGCTCGGCACGCCGCCGAGCTTGAGGAACAGGCGTTGCCTGGAACTGCAGCGCCAATACACATTCTCAATGACCAAGGGAAGTGGTTGCCCACCCCCTCTTCTCGTGAGTCGCTCGATCTTACAGCACACCCGCGACCTCTGTCAAGCTGGATCAGAACTGCGCCATCTCCCTTTCGCTCGGCGTCGGCAACGGCGGGCATCGACGTCCTCCGAACTGCGTGGGATGCGCAGAGTCCAGGACTCATCATGTGGTGACCACCCCCTGGTCCGCACTCATCGTAATCTTGCACAGGCTACAGCCCCGCGCCGCCGCCGAACTCGAACGCTGGGTGCTCCGAATCTTCCTCGCGTCCGGCTCGGGGGGGACACTCGTCCGTAACGTTCGCCACGGCGCCCGCCGGCCTTCAACCGAGGTCTCGCCTTGACACGATCGGCAAGGAGTCGATATCGTGACGTGCACCCGCGTGGCTCGCCGCAAGGGGCTTGCCCTGAATGGGGAGGAGGAATCATGAGCGCGAAGGGAACGAGACAGGTCATGGCCGGCCTTTGGGTTGCCGGCATCCTCATAGGGCTCTCGCTGGCATCGAGCGCGGCGACGGTGTCGCTGAAGACGAACGGCGGAGACGTCATCCAGGGAACCTTGTCCGGGCTCGCGGCGGTGTTGCGCCTCGAGGATCCCACGCCTCCGGTCGGACCGGCGGCACAGTTCGACATCCCTCTCTCCTCGATCCAACAGATCTGGGTGAATTTCCCTCGCATCGTCATCGAGACGGTCGATCACGTGATCATCGGCCCGTTCTCGGCGTTCGCCGGGATCGCCCAGATGCTGCGCGTGGAGCAGCTCGGCACGGTGACGGAGATCCCGTTCACCGCGGTGCGGCAGATCGCGTTCAATGACGAGGGCTTCCGGCCGCTGCCGCGCGAGTGGCTCGGCCGCGACTGGCTGAATCAGCGGCTCTACGTGGTAGAGAAGACGGCCGTCGCCTCAGCTTCGAGCGCGACCACAGCCGCCACCCTTGAGACCGAGCCCGTCGCCACGGACACGCCAACCGAGAGCGAGAGCGGTAGTGACGTCGTGTGGAACGGTGCGGCGCCGGCTGCGCCCGCGACGACCCCTTCGGCGAGCGGTGGACTCCCGTGGTGGGTGTTGCTCATCGGCGTCGCCGTGGTGTTCGCAGCCTTCCTCCTCATACCGAGCGGCAAGGGCGCGTGAGGCGCCGAGGCGAAGCAGCCGTCCTGATCGCCCTCGCGGTCTGCGCCGGCACGGCATGCGGTTCGATCGCCTCTCCGGCGCGAGTCGAGTCGAAGCACTTCGTCATCGCGTACGACTCGGAGACCTCCTTCGCCTACGTGCAGCTCGTCGAGCGCGGTCTCGAGGCGGCCTACGACGCCTTCGTCGTGCACTCGTCGTTCTCGACGTTCGCGGCGGCCGTCGAGGTTCGCATTTCGAACGACGACATAGATGGGATGGGGGCGGAGTATCTCGAGACCGACGCGATGGGGGATCCTCTGCCCGTGATCGAGATCGCGCCGCAGACGTCGATGGCGGCCGCGGCCGATGCCATGTCGATCGGCCTCTCCCTCGAGGAGGCCGTCCTCTCCACCACGGCGCACGAGTTCTTCCACGTACTGCAGGACTACGCGTCGCTCCACGGAGAGGGCGACGTATCGGAATCGGCGTTCATCGAGCCGCTTGCGACAGCGGCTCAGGAGATCGCCGCGCCCAGCGCCGACGACTACGTTGACGCCGCCGTCGACTTCTTCTTCGCCCCCGACGCCATGTCCTTCTTCGACCGTGGGTACGACGGCGGCATCTTCTGGGTCTTCGTTCTCGATCGATACGGGGGCCTCGACGCCGTGCGGCGCGTCATGGCCGCGAGTGCAACGGCCGACGGCGCGCAGGCGATCGACCGGGCGTTCGCCGGCCAGGGACTCACGTTCCTCGATCTGTGGGCGAAGTTCGCGGCAGCACTTGCGGCGAACGCTCTGCCCGACGCGGATGCCGTGGCAAAGCTGACTCAGGTCTGGCGCGCCGAACTCGGCCTCGCGGAGCTCTGGTTGCCTGTGCCGATCGCAACGGCCCGCTGGAGCGGAAGACCCGTCACGATGGATCGCGTCACCGAAGACTCGCCGGCCGGCGCGGTGCTTGGCTACTCCGACAGCGCGCTCGACTCCGCCCTACGCGTTGTCCACCCCTACGGCATCGACGTTGTGGCGATCGAGCCGCAGTCCTCAGCGCCGCTCGTCATCTCCGTCGTCGCGGAGCAGGCGACCGACTTCCGGATCGCCTTCGTCGCCCGACGCGGCACGTCATGGGACCTTCTCTCCCTCTCCGGGCGCGAGCTCGTCGTGCGAGACCCCAGCCGATACGACGAGATTCGCGTGGTGCTGACGCGCGGCGAGACCGGCAGCGGCTCGTACACCGTCCGCCTCTCGACTCCGTCGTAGATTCGCGGGTGGTTGCGTTGGGCCGCCCACGCGCCATACCATTGGCTCTCTCGGAGGGATGACCGAACGGCAAGGAACCGCTCTCGAAAAGCGGCAAGGCGGCAACGCCCTCGGGGTTCAAATCCCCGTCCCTCCGCCAGGGGCTGAGCGAAGCCCATTAGATCCCTGCTTCGCTCAGCTAGGGAGTTCTGCCAGGCCGCACCGCTGCAGAACTCCAGGCTGGTGCTAGCGACGCTCAACGTGGGAGTCCTGCCCGTGCGACCGGTTGCAGAACTCCGAGCTGTGAACAGGTCTCATGCATGGGGTATGATGAGTGCACGAGTTCTGCAGCATCCGAACCAGCAGGACTCGCTGGCAATCCCCGTGGGATTGGCTGCGACGTAGCAGTTGGACAGCACGGAGTTCGCGGGGCGAACTCCCTAGCAATCCCAGAGGGATTGCCTGCGCCCGTAGCTCAGCGGATTAGAGCGCCGGACTGCGGCTCCGGAGGTCACAGGTTCGAGTCCTGCCGGGCGTAAAGACGCTGCGGGCCCTTCCGGGCCCGCATTGGCTCTTCTCCTGACCGGTGAGAGCCTGTC
>CAIOLV010000098.1 GCA_903859225.1 uncultured bacterium | reverse complement strand
TGGTTCTCCAAACCAGCGGCTTCGGCCGCTCACCCACCCCTCCGAAAACTCATTCGGACGGGATTCTACCGGGTGCGACCTAGCGCAGGCAAGGACAAGCTCTCCGCGCGAGCGATCAGAAGCTCGGAGTGCCTCCTACCGCAAGTTCGTATCCAGCGGGCCGCGGGCAAGGTATGGGAGAATCTCCGCGAGCAGATCCACCTCCGCAGCGATGAATTCGTCGGACAGCATCTGTCAAGGGGCGGCGCGGAATCCAGCGAGATCCCGATCGTCGACTAGCCGGCCAACACTCGGAGCCATTGTGGCGGCTCCAGAAGACACACCCGCCGTAGCGGAGGCGACTCTCGACCACGGGGTCACGCTGAGCTGAAAGGGATCGCTTCGCACCTTAGAGTCCACGATGCCACGGTGAGTCGCCGCGGGCGACAGCGCGCAATCGGGCCGAGCGGAACTGCGTGATGTGTCACTGCAGGATCCCGTCACCCGGAGGCGGAGTGCCTACATTGCTCTTGTGGGGGCCGTGATCTGCCCCCCTCGGGCAAGTTGCCCTTACCTACCGACGGCCGACGCGAGGGAGTGAGGTCGACTCCAAGGACAGCCTCGAGAGCCCGCTTGGTGATGATCTCGACGGACCTGTAGACTTCGCTCTCGATACGGTTCACCGTAGTGCATGGCATCCCCGCTTGCTTGGCGAGAGACTGCTGCGTGAGCTCCCGCTCGATCCGAACGGCTCGCAGCCGGGCCGCGTCGATCTGCACCTTCGCGTGGATCCTAGACGCCATGATTCGCCCCCTGCTTCCTACTGTACCGCTTCAGCACACGATCCGCCGCATGGCTAGGCTCACGTCCACTCCGCGCGGGGAGCGGAAGGACCGACTGCGCCTGGCGGAGATAGCCCGATGTTGACGCCGCGTCGCACGTCGTCCGGACCCTATCGCCCTGCGCAGCAAGAAGAGCGCCGAATTCCAGGTCGTTGGCGCGCGCGATCCTGCCATCGTCGAGGGAGACACCCGAGCCAGTCGCTATGTCAGACACGCGCCCGACCTCTCGATCACTTGGGCAGGAATGCTTGGGCCGCAGACTGAACGACAACAAGGAGGGCGGCCAACAGCCGCCGCAAGAACCATCTCATGCCACAACATCAAGCCCGAGTGTCGAGCGGCGCCAACCTGAAGCCGCCGTCAAGAGTGATGGGGAGCCTGCTCCGCGTCAGGACGCTCCGATCCACTCGCCAGCCGGCGACGGACCAGTTGCCATCGAGGGAGAGGCCTGGTAGATTCTCCCAGAGAGGAGGAGGCCGATGGCAACGCGGAGGGTAGATCCTTACATCTGGGTTACGTGGCTGACGAAGCTCCTTTCGGGAGAGGGCCAGTGCGAGTGGTCGGCGTGGTTCCGCGCCCACCACAAGAACTACGACCGCCTGCCGACGGACCTCGACGTCGCTGCGTGGACCCTCGAACACGGCCAACTCGTCCGGACGCGTCGCGAGCAACTCCTCGCGGAGGGATACGAGGTGTCCGTCGAGGAAGACAACGCATTCAAGCGCGTCGGCAAGACGGGCATCATCGTCTCCGGAAAGCCAGATCTCGTCGCCTTCCGCGACGGCAGCGGGATCATCGAGGACTGTAAGACCGGCCGGCCGCGAACGAGCGACAGCGCCCAGGTGCTCGTCTACCTTCTTCTCTTCCCCATCGGCAACCCGCGTTGCGCCGGGCTCAAGCTGTCCGGCCGCGTGGTGTACCGCAACGGCACGCTCGACGTGCCGCCGGAGAGCCTCGACGCCGCGTTCCGCGAGCAGTTCGTCGCCCTCGTCCAGAAGGTCGGCGGCGAGAAGCCTCTTCCGAAGAACCCGGCGTGGGCGGAGTGTCGCTTCTGCGACATCGGACCGACCGACTGCCTGTACCGTGTCGACCAGCCACCGGAGTCCGCCGAGGCGTCGACGGATCTCTTCTAGTCTGTCCAGTTTCACCATCGCGTGGAGAGCCAATCACCGCAGGGCACGCAGAGAAAGCAGAGTCACTGACCCATACTCCCAGGCCTCATGATGAAGAGTCTGGAACGAAGCACGGGGACTCTCCAAGACGGGGGTTGCCGTTCCCTCTGCGCGCTCTGCGGCAGAGACCGCTTGTCGTTCGCAACGTAGGACCGCGGGGACCAGATGCCGGTGAGCGTACTGAGAGATCCGAGGTCACTCCGATGCTGGGCATTCTAGTCTCCATCCTTCACCCGCCGGTTGACACGAGCACTGCGCCGCCGTAGGCTCTTGCCGAATTCGGATGATCTACTCCAAAACAGCGAAGTACGCAGTGCTTGCCTTGGCCGAAGTCTCCGCGCGTTCGCACGGCGACTACGTCTCGACTCAGGAGATCGCCGATGTCGCGGCGATCCCCTATCCGCACTTCGCCAAGACGATCGCACAGTTGAAGCGCGCCGGACTTCTGGTGACGTCCCGTGGCAAGGCGGGCGGGATTCTCCTGGCGAAACCGGCGGAGGAGATCACGATCCTCGACGTCGTCCTCGCCATCGACGGACCGGGGACTCTCAACGACTGTCCCCTCTTCCTCAAGTCGTGCGACTGCACGCGGCTCTGCTCACTCCACGGGCTGTGGCGCGAGGCGCACGACGCAGTGGTCAGCTTTCTGACGAGTACGACGATTGCCGATGTGGCCGCCGCCCGCGCCGGCGCGCTCGGTGTCTCCTAGGGTTCCTCTCCATTCCTCCACGGCTTCTTCACAGGTGGGATCTACTGTCACCCCTATATCGGACATTGACCCCCGAAATACCGTATCGTAGGGCGGACGATGTTCGACAGCAGGCCCGGCCGGCGATGTGGCGGTTCTGGGACGGATGGAACGGAGGTGGCACGAAGATGCGGAGATGGGCAGGGAACCTGGTGCTCTTCCTCGTTGCTGGATTGCTGTTCTCGTTTCCCGTGGTTGCGAGTGAGGGGACGGGTGAACTCGTCGCATTGCCTGCGAACGGCTCATGGTCGGTCGCGTCGGACATGCGGGTCGATCCGATTCCCACAGCGCCTGGATCCATCGAGATCCGCGGGATCGGCACGTTCACGTACGACCCAACGACGATCACGTCGCTTCGTGCGGATCTCTTTGTCGCCGGGCGCTTCTCGGCATTCGACGTGCTCGTCCAGCTCGCTCGCTCGGGGCAGATCGAACTCCAATACGCCTACGATGAAACTGCGGCGACGTACGTGATCCAGTCGATCAACGGACTCGACGGCTGGTGGTATGACGTCCGCATGCCAGGCGGCGCGTTCGAACGCACCGCTCTGCGGATGGACACGTACCCGATCAAGGA
>CAIOLV010000097.1 GCA_903859225.1 uncultured bacterium | reverse complement strand
AGCTCAAGAGCGGCTTCCTTGCTGCGACGACCGTCATCCTCTTCTACGTCGGAGCCGAGATCGGATTCGCCAGTTGGCTCTACGTCTTCGTCAATCTCCAGTTCGGCACGCCGATCGCCACGGCAGTTACCGGCGCTTTCTGGGCTGCGTTCAGCCTGGCGCGTCTCGGCGCGGTGTTCGCCGCGCGACGCTTCGCGCCGGAGCGGATTCTCGCCGTGGCCTTCGCGAGCGGACTCGCCTTCGCGCTTCTTCTCGTCCTGGCGCCGCACGCGCTCGTCGCCGTTTGGATCGGCGCTATCGGCGTCGGGGCGTCGGTCGGCCCGATCTACCCAAACGTGATCACCGCGTATTCGCATCGCTTTGAACTGACAGGTAAGCGATTCGGGGCGATCGCCGTTGCGTCTTGCACGGGAAGCATGGTCTTCCCGTGGCTCATCGGCCGACTCCTCGACGTCGGCGGTACCGTCGTGGTCCCGGCCACGACGGCCGCGCTTCTCGTCGTGGCGGCTGGAGCCGCGTGGACGTTCCTCCAGCGAAGGCCGCGCCATCCCGATGAGACTCCGCTCGCGGAGAACGGACGCTGACGCAGCACCTCGTGCGGGTTTCTAGAGCAGATGACGCCTAGCGTGACGTCGCAAGCTGCCTCCGAAACCAACAGACTCGGAAGTAGACGCGCGTGTGGTGCGCGATATACGTGAACGCCTTTCCCCCCGCGAGGCTTCGCGCAGACACATCCACGGCGAGATGAGGCAAGTACACGACCCTTCCGACCGAACGGAGTTTCAGAGCCAGCCGAACGTCCTCTGCTTCATCCGGGAACACGCTGCCCGCGGCGAACCCGCCGACATCGCGGAAGGCCCCCGCCCGTACGGCGAAGTTCGGTCCGCAGCAGATGGGCCGGCGGAGCAGGGAGTTCACCCTCTGGAACGCCCGGAAGAGACCGTGTCCGACCGATGCGAGTACGCCCTTCTTCGAAAGGCGAATCGTGCCGAACGCGCAGACCGTCGCGGGGTCCCGGAACGGCTCTACCAGATGCTCGAGCCAATCGGGCGACGGCAGAGCATCGGCGTCCGTGGAGACGATGAGACTGCGTCGGGCCGCGTCGAAGCCCGTTTGTCGTGCAAGCCCGACGCCCGGCTGGTCCACGCGGATCACGCGCGCCCCAAGGCTGCGACCCACGGCACCGGTCCCGTCGGACGACGCGGAATCGACGACGATAACTTCAAACCCTTGGAGACTCTGCTCGCGCAAGCGCGAGAGGCACTCTGGAAGGCGCACTTCCTCGTTTCGCGCCGGGATGACGATCGATATGTCCGCGCCGGTCATCGGAAACGAAGACTGGGCGGAACGATCTCCTGACTTGGACCGACACTGCGGGGACGCGCCGTCCGCGGCCGTGCTCCCGCGAGACACCCGGATGTTCTCAGACCCCGCGCGGCGCGAGCGCTTCACACACGCCATCCCAGACGCTCTGTTCGGTCGCCGGCGTTCGGCCGATGTAGGTCATCAGCTGAGCCGGATTGCTGTGCCCGGTGACGCGAGCCGCCAGGGCCGCGTCACCGCCGGAGTTCTCGTACGCGATAGTTGCGAACGTCTTCCGCATCGAGTGAGTGCCGAACCGTCCGTCGACGTTGGCCGCCTCGCACCATTCTTTGACGAGCCGACGCGCGTGTTGTCGTGTGATGGGGAATAGGAGTTCGGTGCGTCGCAAATCGGGGAGGTAAGCCTCCACCGCCTCGCGCACGAGCGGAATGAGCTGAACGCCCCGCTCTTTCTTCGTCTTCGTCGCCCGAACGAGCAAGTGCACATCGACATGCCCTTCCGCTGTCACGAAGTCGCATCCCCGAAGTCGCAGGAGGTCGCCAATGCGCAGACCCGTGCCGATTCCAAGAGCCCACAGCGCGACGTCGCGCCGACTGCCGGTCGTTCTCAAGTAGCCGAGCACCGACAGCGCTTCTTCGCGGGTCAAGGCCCAAACACGCTCCGCCATGGTCCCTCCATCGATCCTGGTTCCAAAGATGCGCATATCATAACTCCAGGAACCTCACGGCACAAGAAGCGCCTCTTCATGGCCTCTTCATCTTCATCGCCGGGCGACAGAGTCCGCCCGATCTGACGGCTGTCGACAGGGCGCTGTCTTCCGCGCACCGTGGATTGAGGGAGCAGGCCCCTGGGCCTCCAGCTTGTGCCTGCCGAGGAAGTGCTGCCCGATCGAGCGGCATGGCTAGTCAAGCCTAGGCCAATTCCTATAATGGCAACTGAGCGATCTCTGGTGACGTCGGCGGGGACTCGACGGATTCCAGGGCGGGAGTGCGGCACATCATGCCCAGCGCAGCGGGACCGGGGCGTCGGCAACTTCATGAGGTGAGGCACGGGGACGAGAGGCAAGACGCGTCCTCGCATTGGTTGTTGTCTCCTCCGGCCCGCCCGCTGATTCAAGCTGCCCGCGAGTCGCTCGGCCTGAGGTACGTGTCGTGACGTCAGCGGGCCCTCTCCTGGAAGTCCGAGACCTTGAGGTCCACTTCGCCATGGAGGGAGCACCCATCCGAGCCGTCGACGGAGTCACCTACACCATCGAGAAAGAGAAGACTCTCGGCATCGTCGGCGAAAGCGGATGCGGAAAGACGGTGACGGCCCTGGCCATCATGGGACTCGTGCCATCGCCACCAGGTCGAATCGCCGGGGGGCAGATTCTCTATCACCGAGACGGCGGAGTCATTGACCTGACTCGGCTTCCGCCGCGGGGACAGGAGATGCGCGCCATTCGCGGGAACGAGATCGCGATGATTTTTCAGGAGCCCATGACGTCGCTAAACCCCGTCCTCACGATCGGCTTCCAGATCATGGAGGCGATCACGCTGCATCAGCACATGAGGAAGCGGGAGGCGAAACAGCAGGCGGTGGAAATGCTGCGGGCAGTAGGGATTCCTCTCCCCGAGCAGCGGGTGGATGAGTACCCGCATCAGATGTCGGGAGGAATGCGCCAGAGGGCGATGATCGCGATGGCTCTCTCGTGCAACCCTGCGCTTCTCATTGCGGACGAGCCGACGACGGCGCTCGACGTGACGATCCAGGCGCAGGTGCTCGAACTAATGAACAAGCTTCGGCGCGAATTCCACGCGGCCATTCAGTTCATCACGCACGATCTCGGCGTGATTGCCGGCATGGCGGACGATGTCGCCGTCATGTACCTCGGCCGGATCGTGGAGGCCGCATCGGTCCACGACATCTTCCACTCACCGAAACACCCGTACACACAAGGCCTGATGTTGTCGATTCCGTCGTTGACGCGAAGCAGAGACCGGCTCGTTCCGATCGAGGGAATCGTCCCTGACCCGAGCGACGCGCCGCCCGGGTGCGGTTTCGAGCCGCGTTGCCCAGAGCGAATGGGAATCTGTCGAACGACCATGCCACCGTTGATCACCACGGCGCCGGGGCACGAGGCGGCGTGCTGGCTCCACTATTCGGATATCCATCTGGTGCGCCGGAAGCTCCGAGGGTGGAGGTGATCCCGCTGACCACCACGGAGGACGCTCTGCTT
>CAIOLV010000096.1 GCA_903859225.1 uncultured bacterium | reverse complement strand
GGAGCAGGATCCGCTCGTCCGCGAGCCGACGCCCACCGACCGGGGTCTCGAGATCGTCCCACCGCGGCTCGCCGAACCCGAGGACGCGCAGCACCCCGCCGGCGAAGTTTGGCACGAAGGGCAGGAACAGGAGGGCGAGCGCCTTTGCCACCTCGACCCCACCGACGATCGCGACCGCGTCGTTCGTCGACCACGCCTTCTTCCTCTGCACGTACTCGTTCCCGAACACCGCGAGGTCGCACACGGCGCGAAGCGCTTGCCCCAGGAGGCCCTCATCGACGGCCTTCTCGTATGCGGCAACCGTCGCCGCGATGCGCGCCGTCACCTCGCCGTCGGCGCTCGCTGCCGGAACGATGCCCGCCGAGCGGGACTGGACGAAGGCCACGACGCGGTTGATGAGGTTGGCGACGTTCGAGATCAGGATCCCGTTGATCGCCTTCTCCAACTCCTCCCAGGAGAAGTCGACGTCCCTCGCCTCGGGGCGGTTGTAGAGGAGGTAGAACCGCCACAGCTCGCCGTCCATCACGCGCAGCGCCTGATCGCAATAGAGACCCACACCGCGCGTCTTCGAGAAGCTGTCGCCTCCGATCCAGTTCAGATACTCGGTCGCCGCGATCTGGTCGGGCAGGTGATATCCGCTCTGCGTCGCGATCAACAGCCCCGGCAGGATGAGCGAGTGGAAGGTGATGTTGTCCTTCCCCATCGCGTAGATTTGGCGGACGTCCTCACCGAACCAGTAGGCCTTCCACTCGTCCCCACCGCGGAAATGCTCGACGACGGCGGAGACGTATCCGAGGACCGCCTCGCCCCAGACGTAGATGACCTTCCCCTCCGCGCCGGCAAATGGCGCCGGGATGCCCCAGTCGATGTCGCGTGTGATGGCCCTCGGGCGAAGGCCGTCCTCGATCATTTGCTGGGTGAACCAGTGAACGTTCCCCTGGAATCCCTTCGACGCCACGTAGTCCCGCAACGCCGGAGCCAGCTTCGGCAGGTCGAGATACCAGTGCGTCGTCGCGCGGAACTCGATCTCTTTGCGGCCGCAGAAACTGCACACAGGGTCGATGAGCTCCTCCGGCTCGAGCATCGCACCGCAGGCATCGCACTGATCGCCGAGCGCGTGCGGCGAGTTGCAGCGTGGACACGTCCCGCTGATCAACCGATCGGCAAGGAACCGCTTGCACTCTCGGCAGTAAGCGCGCTCCTCCTTCTCCGTCCGGATGTAGCCGTTCTTCTCCATCCGCTGGTACGCGTCGCGAACGAACGCGGTGTGCGTCTCGGACATCGTCGTCGTGTAGTTGTCGAACGCGATCCCGAACGCCCTGAGGATGTTCACGATCCCCTCGTGATTCCGCGTTGCCAGCTCGAGCGGCGTCACTCCCGCCTTCCGCGCCTCGAACTCGATCCGTGTTCCGTGCGCGTCCGATCCGGAGACGTAGAGCACCTCCCGCCCGCGCAGGCGGTAGTAGCGTGCGAAGACGTCGCCAGACAAGAGGGAGCTGACCAGGTTTCCGAGATGCGGAAGCCCGGAAGCATACGGCCAGGCGCTGCAAACGAGGACTTTCTGCTTGTCCACGGACGGATTCCCCCTTGCGTAGAGGACGAACGTCGGATTATATGCGGCGCTTACATGAGGGCCAAGGCGCCGCATCCCAGCGGCTCGTTCAATGGGGTATGCGGCGCTCTCCGGGTCGGCCAATGCGCCGCGTGCCTGTTGGGCGTCGGCATGGCAGCGAGATCGGTGACGGCAAACGCCATCGCGCCGTGTGTGCCGGCGCCGCGCACGCTTGCGTTCTCCGTCAGGTCGCGGTATACCTCGCTACGGCATGGACGAACCACGATCGACAGGCACGGCGAGCGATGGCATGGTGACGGTTCGCGTCTTTGGCGGACTGCGCGAGCACGTTGGCCGTGCGCCGCTGCTCGTCCCCGCCAGCGAGGTGCCGACGGTCGCCGCCCTGCTTTCGCGCCTCGACGCGGACCAGCCGCGGCTGGCCGAGGCGCTGCGCAGCGGGCTCCGCGACGGCTACCTCAACATCCTCGTCAACGGACGCAACGTCCGCTTTCTCGCCGCTGGCGAAACGCCCCTGGCCGGCGCCGACGCGGTGGCCTTCCTGCCTCCCATCGGCGGCGGCTAGCCTACTTCTTGAAGTCGATCGCCACGGTCATTTCCACCATAAGACCGTGGAACATGTCGACCGCCGTCTTGATTCCCCCGAGGTAGGTGAGGCCGAGCGAGAGGCTCCACGTCGACGAGAGCGCGACGTCGGCTGACGCGCCGATGCGCCAGCTCGCGTCGTCCTTCTCCGACTGTCGTCGCCATTCGCCTCCCACGTCGGTTCGCAGGGAGATCGTCGGCGTTCCGGGGCCCTCGGCTGCCTTGAGCGCCGGAATCCAGCCAGCGAGCGCGCTCGTGACGTCACGCGAAAAGGCGTTGTCGATCGTCACGTTCGCGGATCCGCTGTCCTGCAGGCGCGCCGTGAGCCTCAGTGTTTCCAAGGCCCCGTCCGCACCCGACCAAGACAGGTTCCCGTTCAGGGAATGCGTCATCGTCGCCTTCGAGCCTTGCCCTTCGACCTCCGTCAAGCTTCGGATGCCGCTGTAGCTGAGCGACGGCCGGAGCCCTTCGATTCCGGTGTACGTCGCCGAAGACGTCAGTTTCTCCGACCAGCGCAGGACGCGGGCCCCAAGTCCGGACACGTCCACCGATGCCGTCGTCCGCGTCGTCAGTCCGCCAACACCCACGCGCACGCTGAGTCGTCCCGAGAGGGCCGTCGCACCCTGCTCGTGATTCGCTTCCAGGTCAAACGTTGGAGCCAGCGACCACCCGCCGAACTCGAACGCCGTCGTGCTCAAGCCCAGCGTCCCCTTGTGCACGAGCGAGGCCGCGCCTTCGGGCAGAGACCATGAGGAATCGAGCTCGTAGGTCGCGGCGACGCCGAATCCTGCGACGTCGAAGGTCCCGTCCGTCTTCCAGTCCCACCGCTCGCTGCCCGACGACGTCTCGCCGATGATGCGAACCGGCCGTCGCCACGACAGCGACGTCGTCAAGCCCGGAAGCACCTTGAGTGACGCCTGCGTCGAGAGGGCCGTCTCGCGGCGCAGCGGTCGACCGTCATCCCAATGCAGCCCTTCGTCCCAGTTGATCGACAAGCTGAGCGCGTCCTCGAACAGCTTGTGGTCTACGGAAAAAGCGTACGAGAGCCCATTTCGCTCGAAGCCGCGAAGGGTCTGCGACGTGTCCTCGGCCGTATAGTCGACCGATAACGTGATCTGAGGGCCGAAAGATCCGCGGAACGTAAGCCGGTTGTCGGTCGTCGTCCCGGCGTCATCGGAGCCGATGTCCGACATGCGGTAGTCATGATCGAGAGACAGCGTTGCCTCGGGCCCAAGCTCGATGTCCGATGCGATCGACCACCCGCCGGCGTTCGCCCGGCCGCGCGCATCGATGGCACGGAACCCCGGCAGCACGCGATCCACGCTCCCTGTGATCGAGTACCCGTCACCCTCGTGTGCGAAGGATCCCTGCGCCGTCCAGCCGGTGGTCGTGTGGTCACCGACCGCTGAGTCGCTGTAGACGCGCGGATTCCACGGGTCGATCTTCGTCGTCGCCGCGTCGTAGGCCGTTTCCGCCGCCGCGCGACTCCAGACGAGGAGTTCTCCGGCGCCGTCGCCCGCCGTTCCGATCCACAGCGCATCCCCGTCCGCAGTCAGCGCAGTCACCGTCCACCCGGCGTGGGTGACCTCTCCGTCCGACAGCCGGGTCAGTCCCTTGTCGCTCCCGTAGAAGACGTCCTCGCCGACGACCTCCACCGAGGTGTCGGCCTCTCCCTGAACGATCCATCCCGTCGCGACGCCGCCGACGAAGGCGCGCAGGCCATCTTCTCCCGCGGCGTACAACGTCACCCCGTCGCTCGCCAAGTCGGCGACGCCGGAACCCGCGACATCCACAGCCGTCGCCGCCCCCGTCGCCCGGTCGATGCGGACGAGGCCGTCCGCCGTGCCGACGTAGAGCACTCCCGCATCGATGCACAACGCTCGGATGCCGACCAGGAGAGCGCCCCGATACGCCGCCCACGCGTCCTTGTCCGCGAGGTCGGCGACGGCGACGTGGAACAGGCCGCTGTCCGTCCCGATCCACAAGGTGCCGCCATCGAGGAGGAGCGCACGCACCGAGGCGTTCAGCAGACCGTCGCGCTCTGCGTACCGGGACCAGTTCGCCACCTTGTCGAACGGCGACACGCCCGCCAGGCGGACCACCGTTAGCCCACCCTCCGTCCCGAAGTAGGCGCTGTCGCCGTCCGCGGCGATCGCCCGCACCTCTCTCCCCGACAATCCCGATCCGGCGTCGTACGCTCGCCATGTGCCGTCGCTCATCGCGCTGAATCCCGCGTCGGTCCCGGCAAACACCATCCCGTTGGACGCCCCGAGGGCGTTCACGCGGTTCGGCGTCCGCTGCCGCGCATTGTCGTCGTAGGGGAAGGCATCATTCGTGTACCCAACGTCGAAGTCCCCCGTCAGATCGCTACGCGTAATCCTGCCGCTCACTCCGACCACAGTCTGCGTGTTGGGCATGGTGCGCACGCTCTCGGGGTGCGTAACCGACGCCCGCTCGTCCACCCCGCGCAATGCATAACCGGTAAGCGAGAGGTCCTCGCCGAACGGGATGCTCGCCGTCGCGCCGTAGAACGCTCGCGCATACGAGCCGGACCCGCCGAGGCCGCTGTAGCGCTCGAATTCGACGACGAGCGGATCATTCGGACCGATCTCGATATTGAGCGCCAACACGCCAAGCTCGTAGTCGATCGTGTAGTCGGTGTCTTTCGTCAGCACGCGGCCGGCCATCGTCACCCGTTCGCTGCCAGGAATGACAGCCGTTCCAAGGAGGTACGTGCCCCCCGTGACGGCGTACCCGAACGAGACACGCAGCGCCGCCCG
>CAIOLV010000095.1 GCA_903859225.1 uncultured bacterium | reverse complement strand
GTGAGAAGTCGCGCCGCCTCGGCCACGCTCGCGGGTCTCTCGTAGTCGAAACGTCCGAGCACGTTCGGCTCCTTCCACCTCGACTGGAGCAACAACGCGCGACCCTGCTAGAGATCGCGCGTCTGCTCGCCCCAACAGGAGTCATCATACGAGACGCCGGTTAGTCTGCCAAGAGGCCAGACCGGTTCTCAGGCCGCGCAGTGCCGATCATCGACGCACCGCGCCTCCGTGGTCCACGTCCTGTCCCGAACCTGTATGCCGATCTGCCTCTCCACAAGCTAGACCGCGTTGGCCTCGGCGCGTCAGCCGCGGAATTCCTTCTGGCCAGATTCGCGACTCGACTTGAGTCGCCGGATTTCACCCGCAGCTTCCATCGAGCTACCATACGGGCCATGAAACCGATCGACCCGGAGCAAGTCAAGTATCAGGGGCCTGCGGTCCTAGCCACCGGCGAGAAGCGGATACCCGGCCTCGTCACGATGACGGGCGTGCTCCACTTCGTCGCCGGGAAGAAGAGATTCTTCGGCGACCAGAAGCCGCAGCGCACGCTGGAGAGTTCCGAGGTTTCCGGCACCTTCACGCCCGGGAACCCGGAGCCCATCTCCAAGAGCAAGTCGGTCGAGGTGGCTATCTCTTGGGTCCATCGCGGAGAGCGGATCACCATCCCCGTCCGCGTCACCGAGGCGGCCGCCGACGGGGTCAAGTTCTCGGCCGACAGCCGTCAGGCACCGTAGCGCGGCCGGAACTCGCTGGAAGCATGCAGGGATCCCTCCCGCGGCAGGCCGTGCGAAGTGCTGCGCGCCTCGACGCGTTCGTGTTGGCGGAGTGCACCGCAGAAGGCCGTCACGGCAGAACTGACGACGCGCGAATGGACTCGAGGGTCCACCGCTGGTGGGTGGGCTCGAACCGAAGTGTGTATTCCCGCGCGCCGGCCCTCATCCGGTACACGAGCGCGCTTGGGGTCGGGTCAACGCGCGCCGGCGTGGGGAACGCAATCTCCTCGTCGCGGAAGCGAATGGCCCGCAGGCGCGGAAATGTCAGACTGCTCGGGAACTCCACCGTCGCCTCGACCGCCTGGTCGATCCACATGGTCTTCATCGTAGCCGGTGAAAGCCATCTCAGCAAGCCACCGTATCGGAACGCAGACGGTGAGCGCGTGGATGAACGTCCGGCTCCGTGCCGCAGAGAACGCGAAGGGGGTCTGGAGGAGCACCCTGCCTGACTCGTCGCCGCGATGGAGGGGAGTTCTACGTCGTGTCGCCCGCCCCGAGCGTCGCGTCTTCCCTCTGCGCGCTCTGCGGTTCTGAGTCGTTACGCCGTTCAGGGCTCCCGGAAGACTCAGGGCTGAACGAGGAACGTGACCGCCGTCATCTCGCCGGGCTTCAGGTACTCGATCTCGACCCGCGTGATGCGAAAGAGCACGACGTTCGGGTCATCCGGGCCGGACCAGTACTCGCTCAAGAAAGGGATCTGAGCGCCGATCTTCTTCCGCGTTTCTGGATCCGTCTCCGCCGCCGAGATTCCGGCGACGCGCAAGTACCCGGTGCCGCACGTCTCGCTCAGCGGCAGGCAGAACTCGACGTTCGGGTTGCGCAACATCTGGCGCGCCTTGGCGCTTCGTCGCCCTGTCGCAATCCAGAACTTGCGGTCGATATCAAGCAACGTCACCGGCCGCACGCGCGGCTGGTCGCCCTCCGCGGTGGCAAGGTACACACACTGGCTGGCCTTGAGCAGATTCCACACTTCCTGCTGAATCTCGGCGATCGATGCACCCATCGTTCCATCCTTTCTCTAGCCGCGTCGGGCTAGCCCGACGCGCCCAAGCATAGATGCGCTGCCGAAGGCAGTCAACGCGCGACGCAATCCCGGACGGCAACCCCTTTCAGCCCTGGCTCTCGGGTGAGCAGGGGAGGCAGGTGGCCGACACGAGGGGGAAACGCGTCCCGTGGCTCCAGGCGGCTTCTCGATATGCTCTCGGATGAAGGATGATTCCGGCGGACCGTGCCGGGGAGGGCGCATGTTCAAGCTCAAGCCTTGTCCGTTCTGCGGTGGGGAGGCTCGCAGTTGGTGCCGCTCCGCAACGATCACTCAGGCCGACGAGATCGACTACAACGGGTACGTCTCGTGCACGAAGTGCCCGGCCAAGATGCGATCGACGTATCAGCACGTCCTCGGTCCCGAGGCGATCGCCGACGCTGCCCGCAACTGGAACGCGCGCGCGGACGCCCTGCCGCCGGCGACATAGGCTGGATCTCGACACACCCGACTCGCATCTAGGGGCCCGTTGCGAACGTATCGCGAATCCAGGAATCGATCTCGTCGCGAGTCCCGCGGAACGCCGCGACACGCGCTTCTTCCGAACCTATCTTCATGCTTGGATCGTTGAACACCCGATGCAGCTGCTGCCCGCCCGGGAAGAACGGACACGATGGCTCGTCCCGTCCGCACACCGTGACGACAACGTCGAACGCACGGTCGACCAGTTCCCCAACGCCTTTCGAGCGCAACACGGCGGTCGGGGTGCCGATCTCGTCAAGCACCCGCAGCGCCAGCGGGTGGACGCCAGCGGGCGCGGTTCCCGCGCTCGCAACCTCGTAGCGTTCCGGGAAGCGGGCGCGAAGCAGCGCTTCTGCCATCTGCGAACGGACCGCGTTGTGACGGCACACGGAGAGAACAGCGATCCTGCGGCCCCTGTCGCTCTCTGACGATGTCATGGCGCCGCTGAGTGTAGCGCTCGACTCTCGAAGCGCCTTCCGCTTGCAGCTCAAGTCGCGCTCTGGTATGCATTCCATCGTTTGTTTGCATATTATGTGGCGAGTCTATATACTGTCACCAACAACTCAATAGGACGAAAGGCGGTCAACATGGCAAGACGTCGAGGGTTCCAAGTCGGAGTGGCAGCAGCGCTCGTGGCAGGACTCTTCACGCTCGGCTTCGCGGTCAGCGCGGCCGACGTCACGATGAGCGGCTCGACGACGGTTCTTCCCATCGCCCAGGCGGTTGCTGAGGCGTATGCGGGCATCTACGAAATTGAAGTCTCGGGCGGCGGTTCGGGGGTCGGCATCACAAATCTGATCGACGGTACGACGATGATCTGCGACTCGTCGCGCGCGCTGAAGGCGGAGGAGTACGTGGCGGCCGTAGCGAAGGGCGTCTACCCGATGATGTGGTACGTCGCGAACGACGCGCTCTCCCCGATCGTCCATCCGTCCAATCCGGTCTCCAACCTCACAATAGACCAACTGAGGCAGATCTACACCGGTGAGGTCACGAACTGGAGTCAGGTCGGCGGCGCGAACATCCCCATTCTCGTCGTTTCGCGCGACAGTTCATCCGGGACCTACGGCTCGTGGAGCGACCTCATTCTCAAGGGTGCAGCCGTCACGACGGAGGCTGTATATACGTCGTCGAACGCCGATGTCGCGAACGAAGTCGCCAGCAACCCCAACGCCATCGGCTACGTCGGCCTTGGCTACCTCAACGCCTCCGTCAGAGCGGTCGCCGTGAATGGCATTCTCGCCACGGTGCAGACCGCTCTCGATCGCACGTTCCCTATCGCCCGCCCGCTGCTCATGGTCACGAACGGCTTTCCCACGGGCAAGGTGTTTGACGTCCTCATGTGGATCCTCTCTGATGATGGCCAGCGACTGGTCCTCGAGATGGGATTCGCTCCCATTCGCGCGCTCCCATAGGGCGAGAAGAGAGACAAGAGGACGCTGGGCTCAGCCCGACGTCCTCCTCTCGCCCCGGTGAACGGCACCCGAGCCGAGGCCGGACCCTGCCAAGCACCGGGCGGCACCCCTCGTTCGCCTCGCCGGACAACAAAAGACACAGCAGCCCAGACTTCCTGTCGCGACGGGCATCGGCGGGCCCACGATGGCGTCGCCTTGCATTTCGCCGCCGCGTCTATATACTCGCTCCATCGTATAGGTAGGAGGTTCAAAGGATGCGTAGGCCGGCGCGTGCTTTGAGAGACGACGGCACCGCAGGTCCACCGCTCGACCTTCGCCCGATCCGGAAGGCCGGACTTCGCGGACTCATAACCATCCTCAAAGAGCGCTGGGATCGCCCCGTGTTTCTGGCTCTTGCCTCTGTCTCGCTCATCGCCCTGGGACTCATCCTCTTCTTCATCTTCCGCGAGGCGGCCCCGATCTTGCGCGAGACCGGGCTCTCCGGCTTCTTCGGCACCCACTGGAACCCCACCGGCAGTCCCGCCAGCTACGGCGCCCTCCCCATGATCGCGGGCTCGGCTCTGGTGACCGTCGCCGCGCTGGTTCTGGCGATTCCTCTTGGCTTCGCTGCCGCGGCGTTCATCGCCGAAGTGGCTCCGCGCTGGATGAAGGACGTCGCCAAGTCGATTCTGGAGCTTCTCGCCGGAGTCCCTTCGGTGATCTACGGTTTCTTCGGCCTGATGATCGTCGCACCGGCCTTCCAAAGAGCCTTCGGTCTGAGCACGGGGCGCACGGCGCTCACGGCATCGGTCATCCTCGGGATCATGGCGCTCCCCACGATCGCCAGCTTGGCCGAGGACGCGCTGACCGCGGTCCCGAACTCCTACCGCGAGGCGTCCATGGCTCTCGGCGCGTCGCGCTGGCAGACGATTCGCCGAGTCACGTTCCCCGCTGCCTTTTCTGGGCTCATCGGCGCCGCAATCCTCGGCATGGGGCGAGCCGTCGGCGAAACGATGGCCGTGCTCATGGTGGCGGGCAACGCGCCGCAGATCACGGCGTCGTTGTTGAGGCCCGTGCGAACGTTGACGAGCGCGATTGCCCTGGAGATGGGAGAGACAGCGATGGGCAGCACGCACTACCACGCGCTCTTCGCGCTCGGCGTGGTCCTCCTGATCATCGCTCTCGTGACCAACGGACTCGCGGAGTGGTTCCGCGGACGACTCGCAAGGAAGCACGGGCGATGATCGCGCAGGTTACGTCGGAAGGACAGCGACGCAAGCGGATCGCCCAGCGGATCGCGTTCGCTCTTCTCACTCTGTCGACGGTGTCCGCGTTCGTCGCCCTCGGAGCCATCCTCTACTCAATGATCTCGAACGGGGTCAGCGCCTTGTCGTGGCAGTTCCTGTCCGAGTTCCCAAGGAAGATGATGACCGAGGGCGGGATCTACCCCGCGCTCGTCGGCAGTCTCTACCTGACGGTTGGGGCGGTCCTCCTGTCGCTCCCGTTTGCCGTGGCGTCGGCCATCTGGCTGTCGGCGTACTCACGCGGCGGCCTGTGGGTCCGCGTGATCCGCGTCGGAGTGAACAGCTTGGCCGGCGTCCCGTCGATCGTGTTCGGGCTTCTCGGCCTCGCCTTCTTTGTCAAGGTTCTCGGACTCGGGGTGTCGCTCCTGGCCGGCGCGCTCACCTTGGCGCTCCTCATCTTGCCGATCCTCATCCGCGCCGGGGAGGAGGCGCTCCAGGCCGTACCGATGAACTTCCGCGAGGGCGCGCTCGCTCTCGGAGCGACGAAGTGGCATGCCGTCCGAACCGTGGTCTTGCCGACGGCCATTCCAGGAATCTTGACCGGCGTGATCCTCGGAGTGAGCCGCGCAATCGGCGAGACGGCGCCGATCATGTTCACCGCCGCGGCGTTCTACATGAGCCGGCTGCCGGAGACGCTGTCGGACAAGGTCATGGCTCTGCCGTACCACATCTTCGTCATGGCGACGGAGAGCCCGAACTACTACAAAACTCGCAATCTCCAATTCGGAGCGGCTCTCGTGCTGTTGGGAATGGTCTTGTTGATGAACCTCGGTGCGGTCACGTGGCGCGCCCGAGTGCGAAGGAGGAAGCAGTGGTAACGCAAGACGGCGCCACCGTCACGGCAAGGAGCATCGACGCAACGCGCGACTGGCTGGAGCGGAATCTCCACTCGACCTCGATCATCGAGACCGAGCGATTCGGCTTCTTCTACGGCAGAGAACAGGCCCTGCGCGAGGTCAGCCTCGGGATCCCGATCGACGGCGTGACCGCGATCATGGGCCCGTCAGGCTGCGGAAAGAGCACCCTCCTCCGCGCGTTCAACCGGATGAACGAGCTCTATCCGAATACGCGCGCCGAAGGCACGATCCGCTTCCTCGGCCAGGACCTGCTCAAGGCCGATCCAGTCGCGGTGCGCCGCCACATCGGCATGGTCTTCCAGCGTCCGAATCCGTTTCCGAAGTCGATCTTCGACAACATCGCCTACGGACCGCGCGTTCACGGCATCCGCCATCGCGCACATCTCGCGGAATTGGTCGAGGAGAGTCTGCGCCGCGCCGCCTTGTGGGACGAGGTGAAAGACCATCTGAAGAAGAGCGCGCTCTCGCTCTCCGGCGGGCAACAGCAGCGCCTGGGCATTGCGAGGGCCCTCGCGGTCCGCCCGACCGTCCTCCTGATGGACGAGCCCTGCTCGGCACTCGATCCCAAGGCCACGGATCGCATCGAGACGACGACGCGCGAACTGGCGCAAGAGCTGACGGTCGTCATCGTCACGCACAACCTCCAGCAGGCGGGGCGCATCAGCGATCACGTCGCCGTGCTTCTTGCCGGCGGCGTGCTCGCCGAGTTCGGTTCGACGAGAACGGTGTTCGCGAGCCCGTTTAGCGAACAGGTCGCCGACTACCTCTCCGGCCGCTTCGGCTAGCCGAGCTTGGCTGGCTTGGCGGACTTCCCCGTCCCGCGCACATGGCTGGCGGCTGGGACGTCGAGCGCGTGCTCGGCGATGTTGAACCCGTACTCGCGAATGCGCAGGAGGCTGTCGAGTACGATGCTGATCGACGGCGCCTCTTCGGGATGCTTGTCTCCGATCGCCCGTCGCGTGAGGGAGAAGAGCCGCTCCCCACTCTCCCGGTCGGCAAGGACCTCGTTCGCGAGATCGGTGTTCTGTTCGACGAACGACTGGACGGCGCGGCGCACGATGTCGGTCGCGTTTTCGGCGCGCGCGGTGACTTCGGCAGCCGCCCCCTTCCGAACCGTCGTCTCGAGAGCGAGAGTGGCCTCGGAGATCTTCCCCGCATGGTCGGCGACGCGTTCCAGCTGATCGACGACGGCGTTGTAGTTCGAGAACTGGAGCCGCGACAGCCCGTAGTCCTCTTCCAGCACGAGATCGCGCAGGAGGAGGCTGTACTGCCGCGCGACGAGGAGCGCCAGGCGATCGACGTCGTCGTCTCGTTCCACGACGTCGCGGGCAAGCTCCGCATCGCGCTGGCAGAACGCACTCACGGCGTCCGTGACCATTGCGTCAGCGATGTCGAACGTGCGTTTGAGGGTTCGCTCGACAGGGAAGTCGCGGACGTTGACGAGGGCGTGCAGCGTGATCGTCTTCTGCGACTCATCGTAGATCTCGAGCCCGACGAGGCCCTGGGCGATCTGCCGCACCATGCGCCGCTGCTCGGTGCGGATCTTGTCGGACTCGACGTCGATCACGTCGAACCCGACGATATAGCGCGCGATGATCTCACGCTGCAGGCGATCGAACCCCCACTCCCCGATCGTGACCGTGCAGCGGTTGCGCGCCGGCAGGCCCTCCGGCACGAGCAAGAGCGCGCCCGAGTCGCTCGGGATCAGGGTGACCGTGGCCTGCGGCTTGATGCCGACCTCGTCCGCCCACTCCTTGGGCAGCGTGACGAAGTAGGTCGACCCGCCGGTCTTCTGCACCTTGCGCTGGAACATGATCCCCTCCGTTCGGAGAGGATTCTAGCCGCTCGGTCTATAGCGGGGCAAGAACTATAGAGTCTCGTGACACGTCACGTCGGAGGCGGAAGGATGAGGCCTTCCCGCTGCAGAATGAGCGTCTCGCTCTGAGCGTGCCGGATGCGGAGCTCCGCCTCAGTGCGCAGTTCGGCCGCGCTCACTGCGCGGCGGGCGATCCCCTGCTCGATCGCCTTCATCCCGACGGCGACGGCCTGGTTGATGAATGTCTCCGTCTCCATCATCGTCGGCAGGATCGAATCCTCGCGCAGCCCACGATCAGCGGCTGTCTTCGCAATCGCGCCCGCGGCAGCGATGGCCATCTCGTCGGTGATCGTCGTCGCACAGACGTCGAGCGTGCCACGGAAGATCCCGGGGAAGCCGAGTGAGTTGTTGACTTGGTTCGGGAAGTCCCCCCGTCCGGTGCCGACGATGGCGAGTCCAGCCTCGGCAGCGTCCCACGGCCAGATCTCGGGAACTGGATTGGCCATGAAGAAGCCGATCCCGCGAGGGTTCATCGCCCGGATCCACTCCTTGCGAATCGTGTCCGGTCCCGGCTTGGTGAACGCGATGACGACGTCCGCCCCTGCAAGAGCCTCCGGGGTGGATCCACGAACCCCGTCCGCGTTGGTGTGTGCGAGAAGGTGCCCGCGGTGCGGGAAGAGGCGTTCGAGATCGTGGCCACGTCCAAGGACGGTCGGCTGGCCGTCAACGACCTCTACCACGCGAACGTTACCGGCGACGACGCCGGCGGCAACGAGGACGCGCAGCGTGGCCGCGCCCGCTGCACCCACCCCGAGAAGGGCAACCGTCACTCCGTCAAGGCGCTTGCCGACGATCTCGAGCGCGTTCAGCAGTCCGGCGAGCGTGACGGCCGCAGTTCCCTGCTGATCGTCGTGCCAGACGGGGATATCGAGCTCGGCGCGCAACCGCTCAAGAATCGGGAAGCACTTCGGCGTCGCGATGTCCTCGAGGTTGATTCCACCGAATCCGGGGGCAATCCAACGCACCGCCTGGACGATCTCGTCCTCATCTTGCGTGTCGAGCACGACGGGAAACGCGCCGACGCCGCCGAGGTACTTGAACAGGAGGGCCTTTCCTTCCATGACCGGCAGGCTGGCGCGCGCGCCGATGTTGCCGAGCCCGAGGACTCGTGAGCCGTCCGATACGACGGCAACCGCATTGGCGACGTTCGTGTACTCGCGGAGCTTGGCTGGATCTGCGGCGATTTCCTTGCACGGGGCGGCAACGCCCGGCGTGTACCAGATGGAGAGGTCGTCGAAGCTGGTGATCGCGCATTTCACCGACGCTTCGATCTTGCCGCGGTAGAACGCGTGCAGTCGGGGAGCCTTCTCGCCCGGCGCCGCGGCGCGCCTCACGCGCTCGTCTTCGGAGGGCCTGGGTTTCCGGTCGGACATGGGTTCTCCTCGTCGTGCCATCTCGCCCCATGGTAGCGCAGGCGCGCAGCCCGGGCACTTGCTTCGCCACCTCGCTGCCGCACGAACCGTTTCCAACCGCAGAGCGCGCAGAGGACGCAGAGGGTGACGACAGCACAGACCTGTGGCCCGGAGACGCCATACGATCCGACGAGCGACACGTCCAGTGACCCGTGAGACGTCCTCCGGACGGGCCCCAGGCGGCGGAAACCAGCATTCCTTCCCTCTGCGCTCTCAGCGTCCTCTGCGGTAGCCGGTTGTCAACACGGACGTGAGAGACAACATGCGAAGTGAGCCGCTGCGAGTACTACGCCGTGCACTCGACCCGAGCCCTATGCCGTGGACTCGGCTGCGGCCCGCGCAACTTCGTCGTGCAGATCGCGGCCGGTGGAGTCCATCGTCACGACCAGCGGTCCGTAGTCGCGCAGTCGTAGAATCCACACGGCGTCCGGCATCCCGACCTCTTCCAGCCAGTACACCCCGAGAACGGCCTCGACGGAACGCGCGCCAAGCGCTCCGGTCCCGCCAACCGCCGCGAGGTAGGCGGCGCCGTGGTCCGCGAGCGCCTGACGCGTCGCCGGCCCCATCCCGCCTTTGCCGATCAGGAAGGGCGTCTTGAACCGGGCCAGGATCGCCGGAGTCGACGGCTCCATCCGCGCGCTCGTCGTCGGCCCGAGGCCCGTGATCGTCCACCCGCTCGCGTCGCGGCGCGCGAGGGGCCCGCAGTGGAAGATCGGAAGCCCTGTTGGATCGAACGGAAGAGCTTGTCCCTGTTCGCCCGTCTCCAGGAGGCCCGCCTTAAGGATCCGACGATGCGCGAGGT
Organism: uncultured bacterium; assembly: GCA_903859225.1. Lineage (GTDB taxonomy): Bacteria > Bipolaricaulota > Bipolaricaulia > UBA7950 > UBA9294 > CAIOGO01. The sequence goes on along the minus strand of CAIOLV010000095.1, from coordinate 644 downwards.
CGCGCGCGGTGAGCACTACCCCGGTGAGGAAGATGACGTCACCGACGCGCCAGGACGCGATATCGGCGGGCGTCGTCGGCAATTCAACGTGGCGGATCATTCGACCGCCTCGGCGATGCCGCTCTCCCGGATGCGGACTGTGGCACGCCGGTCGGCCCAACACTGAAGTGCGACGCCCACGGGGAGAGAGGCGGGATGGCGGAAGGCGAGGTCGGCGTGAACAGCCAGCGCCGTCGTCACGCCGCCGAGCCCGGCAGGGCCGATGCCGGAGCGGTTCACCGCCGCGAGCAGCTCGGACTCAAATGCGGCTACGGCTGGATCCGGATGGTGTTCGTCGAGCCGCCGGACGAGCGCGCGCTTCGCGAGCCGCAGGGCGAGATCCGCTGTGCCGCCAATTCCGACTCCAACGACGATCGGCGGGCAGGCGCGTGGCGCGACGCGCACGACGTGCGCCAAGACCGCGCCCAACACGGCGGCTGCCCCTCCGCCCGGCCGGACAAAGAGAAGGCCAGACGCGTTCTCGCTTCCGCCTCCCTTCGCAACGTACGTGATCTCGATCTCGCGCCCGGGGACGAGGTCCCAGTCGATGACGGGCACGCCTCGTCCGACGTTGCCCACGTTCTCGTCGGTGAACGGATGGATCG
>CAIOLV010000094.1 GCA_903859225.1 uncultured bacterium | reverse complement strand
TGGAGGTAGACCTCGGACGAGTCGCGGCCCTCGGGTTCAAGGAACACCTTATGTCGGTCGCGATCCGGGAACTTGACGATCTTGCTTTCGAGCGACGGGCAGTGCCGAGGGCCCGTCCCGGTCATGAGGCCGTTGAAAATGGCGCTGCGTTCAAGGTTCTCGCGGATGATCCGATGCGTCTCGGCATTCGTGTGCGTCACGTAGACGGGAGCATCGTCGGGCAAGACACGCGGCTCGGTCCAGAACGAGAACGCGAGCGGCACGTCGCTCGTCGGCTGCCGCACGAGCCCCGACGTGTCGATCGACCTTCGATGAACGCGGGGCGGAGTTCCCGTCTTCAACCGCTCCATGCGGAAGCCGAGGTCTCGCAGCGAGGTCGCCAGGCCGACCGACGGGGGCTCGCCAGCGCGGCCCGCGTCGTAGGCCACATCGCCCAAGAGAATGCGGCCGCGCAGGAACGTGCCGGCGGCGAGAACGACGGTACTCGCGCCGAGCTCGAGCCCCTCGCGCAGACGGACGCCGACCGCGCGGCCGTCGCACACGCGGAGCTCCTCGACCATTCCCTCGATGAGGTCCAGCCCGTCGGTCGCTTCCAGAAGCTCCTTCCAGGCCTGCTTGTACGCGAAACGATCGGTCTGAGCTCGCCGCACCTGCATGGCTGGCCCCTTGCTCGTGTTGAGCAAGCGAATGTGCATCATCGTCTTGTCGCAGAGCTCGGCCATCGCGCCGCCGAGGGCGTCCACCTCGCAGACAAGCTGCGATTTTCCTGGACCTCCGATCGACGGGTTGCATGGCATGCGGCCGATCTCGGACAGGTTGATCGACACGAGTGCGGTCGAGGCGCCGAGGCGGGCCGCGGCGAGCGCGGCCTCACAGCCGGCGTGTCCGGCTCCGATGACGATGACGTCGTAGTGTCTCACGTGACTCCGTTTGCCGAGGAAGACCCGTCGGCGGCCGGGGATCGTTCCTGTCCGCACTGCGGGCCGCGGCGAGTGCAACCTCACCGCTGGTGTGCCCGGCTCCGATGACGATGCCGTCGTAGCGTCTCACGTGGCTCCGTTGTCGAAGAAGACCTGCCGGCGCCGGGCCTTTCCTGCCCGCACGGTGGCTTCGAGGCGAGCGAAGGATAGTAGAGAGCGCGTTTCCCGAAGTCAATCGTGGGAGCGCGAAGCGGCCTGGGCTATACTGCGGCCGGAGAAGACGATGCGACGCCGTCTCGTAGCAGGAAACTGGAAGATGTACTCGACACCGGCCGAAACCGAGTCCTTCATGACTCGGTTCGCTCCGTTGGTTCGGTCCGCGACGGCCGAGATCGCTGTCTTCCCGCCGTTCACGAGTCTCGATCGGGCCGGTCGACTCCTGCGTGGCAGTCCCATTGGACTCGGCGCGCAAGACGTCTACTTCGAGACGAAAGGCGCGTTCACCGGTGCCGTGTCGCCCGGGATGCTTGCGGCGTGCGGGTGCCGCTACGTGCTCGTCGGACACTCCGAGCGTCGCCACGTTTTCGGCGAGGACGACGCGGTCGTGCGCCGGAAGCTCGACGCTGCGCTTGCCGGCGGACTCGATTCTGTCCTCTGCGTCGGGGAGACCCTGGCTGAACGCCGTGCCGGAGGGACCTACGACGTGCTCGAGACACAGCTCACCGCGGGATTGCGCAGACTGGAAGGGACTCTTCTTTCGCGGGTCGTGGTCGCCTACGAGCCGGTGTGGGCCATCGGAACGGGTGAGACGGCGACTCCGAGCCAAGCTCAGGAAGCGTGCGCCTGGATTCGCGACTGGCTTGCTCGGACGTTCGGTCCCGGCGATGCCGCAGGCCTTCGGATTCTCTACGGCGGCAGCGTCAAGCCCGATAACGCCCGCTCGCTGCTCACACTCCCCGATGTCGACGGAGCCCTCGTCGGCGGGGCTTCGCTTGATCCCAACGGCTTCGCTGCCATTGTGGCCGCCGCGGAGATTTGATGGCGGGGAACGGCGGACTCCTCAGGTCGTCGATTCCAAATCAGATCACCGTCGCGCGCCTCGCGAGCGTGCCGCTCCTGATGTTCTTCATCCTGTGGGACTCGCCCGTTGGGCGCATCATCGGCGTTGTCCTCTTCTTCCTCGCGGCCATCTCCGACGCCGTCGACGGCTACCTCGCTCGCTCCTTCAAGCAGACATCGGTGTTCGGCAAGTTCGCAGATCCCATTGCCGACAAGCTCCTCATCGTCGGCGCGCTCGTCTGCCTCGTGCAGCTCCACGAGCTCGATGCAGTGTGGGTCATGATCATCATCGCGCGGGAGTTCCTCGTGACCGGCTTGCGCATCCTCGCCATCGCCGAGGGGCAAGTCATCACCGCGAGCTTGCTCGGCAAGCTGAAGACCATCTCGCACGTCGTCCTCGTGCTCGCAATCCTCGTCGGCCGGTCGTTTGCCATTGGGCCTTGGATCGTCATCGCCAAGGACGCGGCGCTCGCCCTGGCCCTCGTTCTGACCATCGTCTCCGGCGTCGAGTACTTCGTCCGCTGCCGTAAGCTGTTCGCGTGACGGAGTGCAGTGCTACGGCGTGGTCAGGTCCCTCTTGAGCAGATCGAACTGCTCTTTGGTGATCTCGCCTCGCGCGTAGCGCATCTTGACGATCTCGAGAGCGTCCTGCTTCTCGGGCCGGCGGGCATCGTCGTGCGCCCGGCCCGATAGCCGGCGGATGATCCACACGACGAGCCCGATGAGCCCGACCAAGAAGAGGATGTTCCAGATAGCGGTGGACACCGTCCACCAGCCCATCCCGCTATGCATGTGCCACATGGCAATCCCTCCTACTCTCTGATCACACGGCCCAAGCGATCGTACTGGCCGTCACAAAGAACTCCACCCCATCGGACGGCGACAGTCCCTCGTAGCGCGAGCCTGCGGCTCCACGCGAGACGACCGCTGCGTTGTCTCGCTGCCACTGCTCGATCCCCGATGATCTTGACGCGCATGCGTTTCCGACGGCGGGGTCGAAGAGGCTCGCGTGCCGTGACTGGATCTACATAGGAGAACGGGCGTTAGCCGGTTCTCCCAAGCTGCGTGGTAGAGCAGCCCTGTTCCCGTGGGAACAGCCGCGCTCGCCTTTCGCCCTACTCGCCGATGATCTTGATCAAGACACGCTTTCTACGTCTGGGGTCGAAGTGGCGAGCGTGCTAGAGCTACGAGCACACGCTCGCCCTTCGCCTCACTCGCCGATGATCTTGATCAAGACACGCTTTCTACGTCGACCGTCGAATTCGCCGTAGAAGACCTGCTCCCAGGGGCCGAGGTCGAGCTTGCCGCTTGTGATGGCGAGGACGGCTTCGCGGCCCATGATCTGACGCTTCAGGTGTGCGTCCGCGTTGTCCTCGCCGGTGCGGTTGTGTTGGTAGGTGACGGTCGGCTCGTGCGGCGCGAGCTGCTCGAGCCAGCGCTCGAAGTCCTCGTGCAGGCCGAACTCGTCGTCGTTCACGAACACGCTCGACGTGATGTGCATGGAATTGACGAGACAGAGACCCTCGCGGATGCTGCTCTTGCGCACGGCCTCCTCAACCTGCGACGTGATGTTCACGAACGCGCGGCGCTGCGGGATCTGGAACCAGAGCTCTTCCCTGTAGCTTCGCATGGTCTCCTGCTCTCGAGCAGGCACAACGGCCCTATTGTCCCAGCGTGAACGGGGCGTCGAACGCCTGGCTGCCGGCGATCCAGCCCTGGACGTGGTAGCGGCCGGGCGCGCGGTTCGCGAGGTCCCACGTGTAGAGCTGCCACTCGCCGTCCGAGACAACGTCTTCGGTGCGGTCGACGACGGCGCCCGAGGGGTCGATCCACTGGATGTCGAACAGATCGCCGTCCCGCACGCGGACGAAATGGACGATGAGCTGGGCGTCGGCCGTCGTCGAGTAGCGGTAGGTCTCGTTCTTGCCGACGAAGCCGTTGCCCTTCGTCTTGACGCTGTCGTAGAGGCCGTAGCGCAGCTCGCGCGTGTACGTGGAGGTGAGGCGGTCGGCGACCTGCCCGGCGATGCTGTCGGCCGCTGAGGCGATGAGCGAGTCGTAGCTGCCGAACGCGCTGCCCTGGCGCACGGTCGTGTCCGCCGAGCCGGACGTGTCGGTCGACTGCTCGATTCGGCCGGTGCGCGCGTCGATCACCTCGACCTGAGCCAGCACTCTCACCGAGTACTTGGTGGCCGGCGCTTCCTCGATGCAGTTCCCGCCGTCCCACTTCACGCACATCGTCGTGGGTTCGGAGAGGGTGTCGACGGCATAGACGGTGCCGGTCACAAGTTTGCTCACACCGGTCAGCGTTCCGATCTCGACCGCGGTCGCGGGATCGATAACGCCGCTCGTGCCGAGCGCGCGTTCGATCAAGAGAGCGTCGAGCTGGGCGCGCGAGAACACGTTGATGCCGGACTCCTCGACCAGCCGGGACTCAACGCGCCCGCGTACCGTTTCCTCCGCGCCGCGCCAGCTTGAGCTGTTGCGGAACGCGAGCACGGCGACGTCGAGGCGTTCGGTGGCGACGACGGCCTGCTGGGCAGGCTCCGGGATGACGAGCAGTAGCAGGCCGGCGATCAGGACGACGCCGACGAGGATGGCGATCAATATGCCGGTCTGGTCACTCATGGGAACCCTCCTCTAGAACCTTGCGAGAACGCGCACCAACGGTAGTACGCGTCACCCGGCAAATCAAGATGGGGACGCGCGCTGAGTCCAGGGAGCCGCGAGGTGCGCGCCCGCCGTTGCGCACGCGGTCCGATTGACGGCCGCGAGACCGTCACCCGCGAGGAGGCGCACGACGAACGCCGCAGCGTACGCGTCGCCGGCGCCCGTTGGGTCGACGTCCAGAGCGGCCGCCGGGCGAGTGAGATTCCGCTCTTCGCCGCGCCAGGCGAGCGCACCCTGCGAGCCGACCGTCAGCGCGCCGGCAGCGTGGGATGCCGCGAGCGCGTCGACGATGGCCGCATCTTCGTTGCACCCGGTGAGAAGCCGTCCCTCGTCGCGATTGAGAATGAGGAACGCAGCATCGCGCAGCTCCTCGCGGAAGAGGTCGAGGCCGAGCGACTCCATCAGGTTCGCCGGCGGGGCGTTGACGGACACGGTGGCGCCAACGGCGCGTGCCAGAGCGATGGCTCGTCGCGCAGCGCGCGCCTGGCTCTCCGACAGAAAGGCGTACCCGGAGACGTGAAGATGGTGAACGCCGACGAATAAGGTGGGATCGACGTCGTCTTCGTCGAGCGCGTCGTTGGCGCCGCGGGAGCAAATCATCGACCGGTCGCTGCCGCGATGGAGCGCGAGGACGACGCCCGACGGCCGCTCGGTTCTCCGCAGGTGGGGCCGAATGCCGCAAGCTACGAGGTCGCGCTCGAGCAGGTCGCCGACCGAGTTGTTGCCGACGGCGCCGAGGAACGTCACGTCGGCGCCCAGTTTCGCTGCCACGCGTGCGAAGGTGCCGGCGGACCCTCCGGGAGTCACGCGGACGGCAGATCGTGTCTCCTGCCCGCACGCGGTCGGTGACGGCTCCTCAGCATGAACGTCGAGATTGAGGTCGCCGAGAACGAGCAGGCGGATCATCACGAGGCGCGGAGCGCGGCGATGGCTG
>CAIOLV010000093.1 GCA_903859225.1 uncultured bacterium | reverse complement strand
GGCCCCGGAGCCGGAATCGGGCTGATGTTCGTTCTGGCAGGCCTCGTCGGGGCTGCCGCGGCCGTCGTCGGGTATCTCTACCGGCCGGTGCGCGAGATCGAGACGCTCGTGCCGGACGTCCCGCCCGCCTCGGCCGCGCCAGAGGCGGAAGGCTAGACGTCATCGCCCTCTGGCTCAGTTCGCGCGGCGACGCGTGGACTCGGACCGCGTCGGCGACACAATCCAGCCACACATCTGGCCCGCGCCGTCCACGGGAGGCGGCGATTCTCTCCGTACATGCAGGATGAGGAGGATCATCCATGAACCAGAAGACGAAGAGAATCGGGATGGTTGTGACCTTGATGGTGCTCGCGGCCCTCGCGGTGACTGGCGTGCTCGTGTTTGCGCAGTCGGCGAGCAATAGCTCGAACGCCACGGCCGCGGCGAGCACGGCGAGCGCGGAGACGTCGTTCCTGTCGAAACTGGCGAAGAACCTCGGAATCGATGAGGCGAAGCTGACAGCGGCGATCGAGACGGCGCAGGACCAGACGATCGATGAGGCGCTCGCTGCTGGACGCATCACGCAGGAGCAGGCGACCGCGATGAAGGAACGACGCGCGGCCGAGAAAGCCATGGAACAAGTGATCGCGGATGGCGTCGCGAGCGGCAAGATCACCCAGGCGCAGGCCGATCTGATGGGAGTCCGCGGGCTGGGCGGTCCGATGATGGCCGGCCGCGGACTCGCGAAGAGCGGCCTCGGTGCGGGCCTCGACGGCTCGTGCGGCGGGCGCATGGGACGAGGAATGGGACGATAGGAGCTGCCCGACTTCCTTCAGATCACCTCCCAACGGGCAACGGCGGGCCGCCCTCGCGACGGCCCGCTCTTCTTTCCCGCGTCCGCAGGGGAGCGGACGGGCTAGCGGACCTCTCGTAGGGATTGCGTGTGACACCTGCAGCGTGTAGGCTGCGCCGACAGGCTAGCCGGCCTGTCGCCCGGCGAGAGGAGGAAACCCGAGATGACGGTGAGTCTGCTGTACGTCTTGACGGCTGTGCTTGTGTTCGCCGCGATCTTCATCACGGGGCGCAGACTGCGGGGCATCGCGAGGGCGCGCAATGCCGTCGTCCTCCTCGCTCACAAGGTTCTCTCGCTGGGCGCGGTGGCGCTGTTCGCTGTGACCGCGCAACGGGTGAATGCGGAGACGGGATTGGGGCGGGGCGTTTTGGCCGCGATCGCCGCGGGCGGGGTTCTGTTCGTTGGGACGATGGCGACCGGAGGCCGGCTGAGCGCGAGAGAGACGACACCGCGAGCCGCCCGCCTCCTGCATCGGATCCTGGCACTGTTCACGGTGCTCGTGAGCGCGCTCGCTCTGTATCTGCTCCTCGTCCGGGCCTAGAGCCCCGTCGCCCGAGGTGTACTCGGCCCGGCTGTGAATCCATGGTGAAGGCGATGAACGTCATCAGCGCGAGCCGCCGTACCGACGTCCCGGCCTTTTACTGGTGTTGGTTCATGAATCGGGTCGACGCCGGGTTCTGCGACGTGGCGAACCCGTTCAACTCACGCCAAGTCCGTCGCGTTTCGCTGCGCCCCGCGGATGTTGCCGCCATCGTCTTCTGGACCCGCGACGCGCGGCCGATGATTGCCGATATTGCCCAACTCGAAGCGGCAGGCTATGCGTTCTACGTCCAATACACGCTGAACGGCTACCCGCGGGAGCTCGAACCCGGCGCGCCCGAGCGCACTGAGTCCGTGGCCGCCCTTCGCGCTCTCTCGAGCCGACTCGGACCGGATCGCGTCATCTGGCGCTACGATCCGATCGTCTTCAGCACAGCGACCCCCGCGGACTACCACGTCGAGCAGTTCTCGGCCCTCGCTCGAGAGCTGCGGGGCGCCGTGAACGCCGTCACGATCTCCTTCTGCGATCCGTACGGGAAGACCCGCCGCAACTTCGCCCGCTTGTCCAACGAGCTCGGCTGGTCGTTTGAGGCGGGCGTTCCGGAACAGCACGCGGCGCTCGCCGGCTGGCTGGCGGAGGCTGCAGCGGAGTCGAGCATGCAACTCTCCACCTGCGCCGAAGCTGCCCTACGCGTGCCCGGGGTGCGGAGCGGGCACTGCATCGATCCGGATCTTCTCTCGCGTCTGAGGCCCGATCTGGACCTTCATCTGCGCGCGGCTCCAACTCGCACGGGCTGCGGATGTGTCGAGTCGGTGGATATCGGCGCGTACGACACGTGCGTCTGCGGATGCGTCTACTGTTACGCCAATCGCAGTCTCGCGCTCGCGCGCCGGCGCCATGCCGAGCACGACCCGGAAGACGCCATGCTGTGGCGTCCCCCCGCTCCGAGCGATGTCGAGTCCAGCAAGCCCCGACGGGCGTAGCGGTCTGCATCCGTCGGCAGCCCGTCGAGGTCTCCCGGCCACGAAGCGGGGGAGCCGCTTGGTCTTCGCCCTGCAGTCAGCTAGCCGCTTGAGAGGCGGAGGGCGCGGCCGTGGGACTTGAAACGCGCCGGCTCCGAGACTCGTTCGACCGGATCGCACGGAGCGCAGGGGATGTTGGGTACCCGCCGCGAATCCTGAGGCTGCCGCGGCTTCACGGCGTGAGATCCGGGTAAGATCCCGGGGACGGCTAGAAGCCTCGGAGACGACACCGGATGGTTCGGATCCCCCCAGCTAGTAGGTGAAGCCATGCCTGTGATCATCGAAGTGCCAGCCATCTCGCGGAGTGCCCTGATTCCGCTGTTCGAGAATCACCGTCGCGACCGCGCGTTGATCGACTGCGTCCTCGAGGGACACTCCGGGCGAGCGCGCGTCAACGACGCATCGGCCCCTGCCGTCGCGCGGGTTGACGGCGGTCCGCTCACGGCGCTCGGTGGCGATCCGGCGTCGACGGACGCGGAAGCGCTCATTCGTTGCGCGCCGATCGATTCGGTCACGCCCGAAACGGACGGGTGGCGGGCGGTCCTGGAGCGCATCTTTGCCGGCCGCATCAAGGCGATTCCGTTCGTGACGTGGTCCGCTGCGTCTCTCGACGTCGCGGAGCTTGAGAGACGAGTGCGCGGCCTGGCGCACGGGTACGAGTTGCGGCGAGTCGATGCGCCGCTGATCGATCGGCTCGTGGAGGACCTGCGCAAGGAGTGGGTGCTCGAGAACTTCCGGTCACGCGACGACTTCCTCCGGCGTGGGGTCGGCTACGTCGCGCTCCACGATGGACGAGTCGTCGCTGGCGCGACCTCCGCGATCGCGAGTTCGCGCGCGATCGATATCGACATCGAGACCGTGGCGGCGCACCGTCGGAAGGGCTTCGCGACCGCCGTCGGAGCTGCGCTTGCTCTCGAGTGCTTGGTCCGCGGGCTAGAGCCCTTGTGGCTTGCCTCGAACGAGGCGTCGTGTCGGTTGGCGGCGAAGCTTGGCTACACGCGCGGCGATTCGTACGAAACGTACGAGATCGCGCCGCAGAGCGCCCCTCCCGTGATCTAGAGGCCGCTTGTCCTGGAATCGCCGAGGTCGCCGTCTCGCGGGTACATGGCCTCTCGGGTTGGGGCCCTAGCCGGCTGCCCTGCTTGCCACGTGGCTCTCCACCGTCGAGACGGCTTGCGACGCCATCGCCGCCCTCTCGGCACTCAGGCTCGGAATGACGCCTGCCAGAACGAGGATCCAAGCTGTCAGCACCAGAGACACCGCGATCTTGACCCATCTCTCTCTACGCATGGTCCGTCACCCCTCCGTTCTCTCATGTCCGGAGCGGAACCCGTAGTCCGCACGGTCGCATGGGTATCCCGAATACCGTAGTGGCGGACGGAGAGCGCCTCGTGGCAGAGAGATGTCAAGATGGTGAAGCGGCGCGGCCCATTCCGCCCAGGAGCCGCTGCAGCCTGGCACCGCTTGGGAACAGGCTGCCGAAGATGGGCGGTTCACTCCGCAGGCCGCGTCAGGACGACGTGGAATGTCCGGTCGCTCTGCGTTGCGGCGGCCACCGTAAACCCGGCGTCACGCGCGAAGTGGGCGATGCCATCGGCCGACATCTCGTGCCCCTTCCACGGGACGCCGTAGGCCGTGCGGATCGTTCGGCCGGGGAGCCTGGTGCAGACGGGGACAGCGAACGTCTTTGCCGCGCGCGCGCCGGGGGCGGGAATGGCGACGTCCCAGACGTGAAGCGATCCGCCGGGAACGAGGACGCGATAGGCTTCTTGAAGGACTGCGGGGCGATCGGCGGCCGCGACGTACATCAGGAAGAAGAACGCCGTCGCTGCCTCGAAGGATCGATCGGGGAACGGAAGGTTCCGCGCGTCGGCCACGACCTTGATCGGTCCCGGCGCCGCATCGTCGAGTTCGTCCTTCCGGATGTCGACCGACACGACTTGCCGACCGCGCAGCCGGCCGATCACGCCTTCTCCTCCTCCGCCGAGATCGAGGATCAGGTCGTCGTCTCGAAAGACATCCTCAACGTGCACCGTCTGCGGCGCGATGAGGTGCAGCTTCTTTCCGAACCTGCCCACGACCGACATGACTCGCCAGACCAACGCATTCATCGGAACCCCTCCACAGAGGTGAGTCGAGCGCAGTGCGTTGGCGGTTCAGATGCCATGTGTCGCCCCAGTGTCGTAGAACCGCACGGTGTGCCGTCCTCTAGGCCGCGCTTGGCAGACCGCGTACGACATGCCCCGATCGGCAAGTGGGCGCCTGGGCACCCGCTGCCTTGGCCCGCGGTCATGCCTACGGCGCACCGAACTCCATCAGCGACACGTCGTCCCACCAAGCGTACCCCGTGCAATTCACGAGACCGAGCACGAGCCACACCTGTGTGCAGCCCGCGGGCATCGTGTGAACGAACGTCGTCGACTCGCAGAAGGTCCACTGCCCAGGGTCGTGGTCGGCCGGGAGTCGCAACTCGACGGCAACCCCGCCGGGCGGCGTGGATCCGTCCGCCATCACGTAATGCAGCGCAATCACGGGGCCTATGGAGTCCGTTGAGTCACGCCAGATCCAGCCTGACAGCCAGTACAGGTGACCGGGCCGCAACATCGCGGTCACGTCCTGCACAAGCCAGACGGTACTGCCCGGATCGGCGGCGTGGCCTTGTAGATATGCTGTTCCGCTCTGCAGGCAGGTGGTCGCGCTCGCCGGCGGGAAGTACGGTGCGACGGCAGCAAACGTCGGAGCCGTCGTGTCGATTGGATTCGGGTCCGGGTAGAGTCTCCAGCCATCCAAGTCGTTCTCGAATCCGCCGTTCGCGAGGCGTTCGGTCCATGAGTCGAGAGCCAAGACGTCCACGTTGTCGCTCGCCGAACACCCATTCGCCCCTGTCACTCTCACCGTGTACGTCCCGGGAGCGTCTACGGTGATACCCGGCGACGTGACGTCGCCGGGAGTCCACAGGTAGGTGTAGGGAGGCACACCGCCCGTCACGCTCGCAGTTTGCGTCACAGAAGGCGCCGCGCACGTCAACACCTGTGGAAGGCCTGCTTCCACGGAAGGCGCTGCCCTGTCCTCCGTGATGGCGACGCTGTCGCTGGCTGAGCAGCCGTTCGCTCCGGTGACCGTCACCGTGTATGTGCCGGGCGCGCCTATGGTCACACTCTGCGACGTCCAGTTGCCGGGAGTCCAGAGGTACGTGTATGGCGGTATTCCGCCCGTCGCGCTCGCCGTCTGAACTACAGATGGCGTGGCGCATGTCAGCACCTGGGGATCCCCTGCGTCGACGAAGGGCGCCGCCTTGTCTTCCGTCACGAAGGTGCTCGCCGTGGCGTAGCAGCCATTGGCGCCCGCCGCCTTGACTACGTAGGTTCCCGCGGCACTCACCGTGATGCTCCGCGACGCCGAGTTGCCGGGACTCCAGAGGTAGGTGTATGGAGGCGTCCCGCCACTCGCAGTCGCCGTGAGCGTCAGCAACGGCGCAGCGCACGTCAGGGTGCGCAACCCTGCAAGAT
>CAIOLV010000092.1 GCA_903859225.1 uncultured bacterium | reverse complement strand
GGCGGGCACGTTCCGCAGGATCATCGGTGTCCCGTTCGAGAAGGGCGCGCTCATCGCTGAGTACAACCTCAGGTTCGCGCTCTACGTCTACCACCTGCAGCACAACTCGTGGCATCCCGCGTGGAACGGCGACCCGGCGGCACAATGGTGAGCAAACTCGACGTGCTCTACGAACCTGACGCCGTGGCAATCGGCCTCATGCTCTACGAAGCGAAGCGTTGCCCGCGCTGCGGCCTGCGGTTGCCGTGCAACGTCGACTACTACGGACCCAACCGGGCGCGACGGACAGGTATGCAGAGCGAGTGCCGCCGTTGCTGTAGCCAAAGGTCGGTGGAGCGGTTCCTGGCGAAGAGGGCGCTGTGAGCGTCCCCGCCCACACCTGCGAGGCGGCAATCGGCAGCGGCGGCTTCCTCGCCCAGCACCGCACCTGCCCGCGCTGCGGCATGGTCACGAGGTGGAGCGGCGAGGTCGTGTTCACCGACCGCGAACCCGCCGAGACGGTCACCTACTGGCAGTGCCGGCGTTGCTCGCACCTGTGGGTGCCGGACCCGCCGCGGTTTCCGTGAGCATCCTTTACCTTGTCCTCGCCGTCCTCGCCGTCTTCGTCCTCTGCGACCTGGCCCTGACATGGCGGGCGCGCCGGTGACTCCGCAGCTCCACAGGGCGCTGCCGCAGGTCAAGGCGTTCGGCATCGGCAGCAAGTAGGCTACAATCTGAGTACCGCAGGTCGGCCCCTGCGCAAGGCCCGTTCCCGTTCGCGGGGGCGGGCCTTTTCTGTCTGTGCAATCCGCGCTTGACAACGGCCGTGGTGGGTGTAGAGTCACTGTGTAAACCGTGCACACAAGGAGGTGAACATGGCAACCGACAAACAGACGCCGCGTGATGACCTGACGCCACAGGAGGCGGCGCAGGCGCTTGGCATCGACCGCTCGACAATGGCGAGATGGCTGGCGCAGAAGAAGGTAGCCGGCTGGCGCACCGTCGGCGGACACTGGCGCATCCCTCGCACAGAGGTAACGCGCCTGCTCACCACGAAGTAGAGGGGCCGACATGCAACGAATCGCGTCACCTTCACGAACCCCGCACCGCCGCTGGCGCAAGCGCCCTCGCACCATCACCATGCTCGCCAGCGACATGCTGGTGTGGACCCTCTTCACGATCCTCACCGGCGTCGTCCTGCTGGCCTGCGTGGCGCTGCTTTGGCTGGTGTCGTGATGGCCTGGTATCCGAACTTCGACGGCCACGACATGAGTGAGTCCCTCGACCGGCACATCACCGGCAACTACGGTGACGACGACACACCCCGCGAAGACGACTCCGACGCCCGCGAAGAGGCGCAGCTTGAACGCGCCGAGAGGGATGGTGGGTGATGGCTACCACCATCGCCCGTTCCGACTCTCACGAGTACACCGTCGGCGGCGTGCCGTTCGTGGGAGTCACGACCGTAATAGGGACCGTGATCAGGAAGCCGGGGCTGGAGCGTTGGATAGGCAGCCTGGGTAACGCCGAAGCCGAGCGCGTGCGCACCAAGGCGGCTTCGCATGGCACGCTCGTGCATGCGCTGGCCGCTCTCGTCGTCGAGGGCGTGCCGTCCATCCCCATGGGCGATGAAGACGTGCCGGCGCAGGCTCAGCTCGACGCCTTCACTGAGTGGTACGAGGAGTACGTCGATGTGGTCTACGACGTGGAGCTGATGGTGGCGCACCCCGGATACCAGTACGCGGGCCAGCTCGACTTCGTGCTGCGGCTCAAGGGCGACCAGTGCAGGACCATCCTTGATATCAAGTCAGGGAAGGCAACGTACCCGGAGCACCGTTACCAGACGTCAGCCTACCGGGAAGCTGCCCTCGGCGGTTTCCTCTTCGACCGCGGCTTCAACGACTGCCGCCGCGGCGTCCTGCACATCCCGCAGGACGCGAGCGGGCCCGCGCGCTTCTACGAACACACGAGACATCAGGCGGACTTCCAGGGCTTCTTGTCTTGCCTGTACTTGTACCACGACCTCAAGAGAGGACTCTAACCATGGCCACCACGGCTGAGAACATGGAACTGGAAACCATCGAGCAAGACGAGCGCGTCCAGGAGCTCTCGCAAGGCTCGCTCGAACTGATCGAGCGCGCGCAGGGCATCGAGATCATCGACGACGAGACCGACCTCGAGGCGGCCGAGTTCCTGGCGCAGGTGAAGACGGCGCGCAAGCGCGTCGACGAACTGCGGCACTGGTTCACGGACCCACTGGAGACGCAGAAGAAAGCCATCATCGCCCGCTTCCGGGCCACCGACGCGCCGCTGGAGCAGGCGCAGAAGATCGTCGGCGGCAAGCACATCACGTACCAACGCGCGCAGCAGGAAGCGGCGCGCAAAGAGCAGGAGCGGCTGCGTAAGCTCGCCGAGGCGAGACAGGCGCGGCAGGCAGTGAAGGCCGAAGAGAAGGGCCTCGAGGCGCCGCCGGTTCAGATCCCCATGCCGACCGTGCAAGCACCCCCGAAGACCCTTCACACCGCATTCGGCTCGGTCAGCACGCGGAACGTGTGGAAGCACGAGGTCGTCGACATGGCGGCCCTCCCCGACGAATACAAGATCGCCGACGAGGTGAAGCTCGGCAAGGTCGTGCGGGCTGGCGTCCGCGAGATCCCGGGCGTGCGGATCTTCGAGGAGATGGTGGTATGAGCGTCTATACCGGCATGACGATGACGTGGGAACTGGTGACTCCGGCAGACGCGGCGAAGCTTCTTACCCACGTGCCCGAGTACCAGGAGTTCCGCCTCAACAAGGTCCGACATTTCCAGTCAATCTCCCGCGACATGACGGCTGGCGTCTTCGTCAACACGCATCAGCCGATTGCCATCGACGTCGACGGCGGGCTGATGGATGGGCTGCAGCGTTGTCAGGCGTGCGTCATGGCCCTCGTGCCCTTCGAGACGTGGGTGTGTCGCAACTGCGACCCCGCCTCGTACCGATTCATTGATACCGGCCTCAAGCGGGCTATCGACATGCCGAAGGAGCTAGCGGCTCTCAGCCGGTCACTCCTGTCGTATCCGCTGCGCTTCGGCACGAACTGGACTTACACCGAGGTGAAGGCTGCCGCGGTTCGTCACGCCGCCCCCATCGGCATCGTAGCGAAGGAGATCACCAAGGTGGGCACACGGCGAGTCCCCTGCCAGTCGCTCGCCGCATTCGTGAGGGCCTACTACAACGCAGACGAGGACTCGTTCGCGAGGGCGCTATTCGTGATGCGCCATGGGCACGGCGGCGATGTCATTCAGGCGGGCGACATGAGCCTCCTGACGCTCCGGGACTACATCCTATCCGGCACGAAGCTCAGGGCAGGTGGGCACGATTCAAGATACGCCGTGTACGCAAAGACTGAGCGCGCAATCAGAGCGTTCCTCGACCGCCGTGACATCACGAAGTTGCTCGCGGGAGACATGGCAGAACTCTTCCCGCTGCCTGAGGAGGTGTCAGCATGACGACCAACGGCAAGCCAGGCACCGCCCTGGCCCTGCTGGCGGAGCGCGTCTCCGTCGCCCCCGCAGAGCTCGAACAGACGCTCATGCAGACGGTCTTCAAGGGTGCGACCAAGGCCGAGTTCATGATGCTCATCGCGGTCGCCAACAAGTACGACCTTGACCCGTTCGTCAAAGAGATCTACGCCTTCCAGAAGAAGGGCGGCGGCATCGTGCCGCTCGTGCCGATCGACGGCTGGCTGAAGATCATTAAGCGCCACAAGGACTACGCCGGCATGCAAGTCAGCTGGGCCGACGAGATGGTGAAGCCGGCGGCCTCTGCCAAGCAATGCCCGGCCTGGGTCGAGGTCACCATCTACCACAAGAGCACGCCCGAGCATCCCACGGTGCATCGCGAGTGGATCGACGAGATGTACCGGGACACCGGGCCCTGGAACACCACCACGAAGCGCATGCTGGAGTGGAAGGGCATCATCCAGACCGGCCGCGTCGCCTTCGGCCTCTCCGGAATCTTCGATGAGGACGAGGCCGAGCGCATCAGCGACGGCGAGGTCATCAACGGCTCGGCCGTCGAGGAAGACACCGGCGAGGTCATCGGCGCCGACGAGTACAGCTTCATGCTCGAAGAGATGAAGCGCACGCAGATCTCGCTCGAGTCGATCGCCAAGAACGTGGCCGCCAAGGCCGGCTACCAGGGCGAGCTGGCGGACATGCCGATACCGGTGTGGGAGTCGCTCATGGCGGGCCTTGCGACTATGCCGACGAAGACGTGGACGCCCCCCGACGATGAGCCCACCACGTTGACGCAGCAGCCCGAATCCGGCGACGCCGTGCCTCAGGGCGAGTCGGTGGCCGTACGGGGGGAAATCGCGCCAGAATCGCCTGAGAGTGAGGACGACGATATCGACGCGGCCCTCGGACAAGGCGTGTTCTCCGCCGACGATCCGCAGCGCCCCGCCACCGCCCGCGACAAGAAGGCGCTGTCCGAGGCGCTGGCCCACGTTGACGCGGGATGGGCCAAGTCCTACCGGGAGCGCTTCGACGGACGCAGCAACAGCGAGCTGACTCACGGCGAGGTCGTGGAGTTCGCGGCGGCGGCGAAGGAGGCGGGGGCATGAGTACCGCCGCCCTCCCCACGTCGCCCGCCGTCGAGATCGCCGTGAGCCGCCAGAACGTGCTGCTTCCGGCAGACGTGCGCGACCTATTCATGCGCGGCAGCTGCTCTCTGTCTGAGGCGGCGCGATTCCTCGGCCTGTCCGTCAAGCCCGACGGCACAGCCGGTTCGACGGCGCACACGCAGGCGCAGCGGTACCGGGAGCGCGTGCAGGCCGTGATGTTCGACGCACGTGGTCGGCCGCGCCCCTATGACCCGCAGGAGCTGATTCCGCGCATGGTGCGGGGGGCGTGGGTCGAAATACCGAACTGGAAGAGCGGGGTGATCCGCGTCGACACGCGCATGCTGATTCCGATGCGGTTCCCCTGCCTGGGCTGGCCGACATGATCATCATCATCGGCCGCTACTACGGCAACGATTCGACGCAGGAGCTCTGCCAGGACGAGGACGGCTCCTACTGCATGCGCACCTTCGTGCGCGATCGCGACCTCGATCGCAGCGTGACCACGGAAGAGGCCATGGCTTGGGCAGAGCACATGAAGGCGAATGGGGGCACGCTGTACCGGGAGCTGACGGGGTGGCGGGTGAAGGGATGAGCAACCAACTCACTCTCGCCGCTCAGGTCGAATCAGAGGCCGAGCGCTTCCTCGCCGCCAACCCCGGCGCCGAGGACTTCATCCGCTGGTACGTCTCCTGCGGACTCGATCTCGACGAGGCCGCGCTCAACGAGCTGTACGGGGAGCAGGCGTCGTGAAAGCCGCCGTCGCCACGTGGCTGGGTCACGATACCGTGCAGGAACTGCGCCAGCGCAACGACGGTAGCTACTACATGGTGACCTTCCTGAGAGACCCGGAGCTTGAGCGTGACGTGACGCTGCGTGAGGCGGGGGAATGGGTCGACATGGCGCGCAAGCACGGCGGGACGGTGCACCGGGAGATGGGGGTGAAGCGGTGAACGCCCAGAAACCGTGCGCCGCCCATGGTAGGATGACCACGAAAGTGCCCCGGCGCCGCGTAAACGGCCCGGGGCGTGGCCACTACCTGATTGGACAGGTGTGACATGCATAGTTTACCCCGTACGGCCCCCGGTTCGCCCACCTCTCAGATCCAAGCCATTGAGACGCTGTATGCCGGCTGCCGCTTCCGCTCTCGGCTAGAGGCACGCTGGGCCGTCTTCTTCGACGCTCTCGAGATCGCGTGGGACTACGAGCCGGAGGGATTCAGGTTGCCGAACCTGCCGGCCGGTGACGACTGCTATTTGCCCGACTTCTGGCTGCCGCAAGTCGAGATGTACGCGGAGGTGAAGCCGAGCGGCAAGGACAAGTCCATCGTCACGATCAAGCCACAAGAAATGGCGAAAGTCATCGCTCTGGCGATGGTCACGGAGGCGCCCGTGCTTATTCTCGACGGGATGCCGCGTGACACGAACTATTGGGCCGTGGTGCCAAACAGTCTGTTTGACGGACTCGACCGCGACGTCGCCTGGATGTGGGTGGACTACATGCCTGCCTACCCTGGCGCATACCATCTCACGGACGGACGCTTCTACGCTTCCACAAGTGGCAGGGAACTCGCCCACGACTGGGACATAGGCGACGATGCTCACCCCGCTGTCATCGCTGCCCTCTCCGCTCGCTTTGAGCACGGCGAACGGCCGTGACCAGTCTCGCAGACGTTGAATTGCGTCTGCGTGGTGCGCGCGGCGACGGACACGGCGGCCGCATGGCGATGTGTCCGGTCCACGAAGCCGAGGGCGGGCACAATCCCAGCCTCCATGTCTGGGAGGAAGACGGGAAAGTCTGCTGGCACTGCTTCGCCGGCTGCGATCATGCGGCGGTCGGCGAAGCTCTCGGTATAGAACGCAGCAACGGCTTCGATCCCCGCTGGACACCGCGCGGCCCATCGGTCGCCGAGTATCGCTACGTCGACGAAGACGGGCGCCATCTGTTCACCGTCTGCCGCACGGTCGACAAACAGTTCCCCTGTTGGCGGCCCGACCCAGCGAGCAAGACGGGCAAGGCGTGGAAACTCGGCGATGTGCGTCGCGTGCTCTACCATCTGCCGCAAGTTGTGTGGGCGGTGGATCGCGGCGAACCGGTCTACGTCGTCGAGGGTGAGAAGGACGCCGACGCGCTGCGGGCCGCCGGCGTCACGGCGACCTGTAACCCGCACGGCGCCGGTAAGTGGCGTCCTGAGTACAGCCGTTTCCTCACCGGAGCAGACGTGGTCATTGTCGCTGACAAGGATGATCCCGGCCGGGACCACGCCCGCAGCGTGGCCGCCGCTCTGCGGGGGGCCGCCCGCAACGTGCGGGTCGTGGAGGCGGCGGAGGGCAAGGACACAACCAACCATCTCGGCACTGGGCACAGCATTGAGGAGTTCGTGCCTTGGGACGGAGTAGAAGCCGAGCCAGAATCAGACGGCACGGCGGCAGCGGCCACTCCCGGGCGGATGTTCATCGACTGGTCAACGTTCTGGGATGCCGAGGATGACGAGCAGGAATGGGTCTGGCGGGAGGTCCTCGCGAAGGGCCGCGGACACGCCATCTATGCCATGCATAAGGGTGGCAAGAGTCTGTTGTCGCTATACATGGCTGCCGACATGGCGACCAAGGGCGGGATGAGTTGCCTGTATCTCGACTACGAGATGACCAAGAATGACGTGCGCGAGCGCCTTCGCGACATGAAGTACGGCCCAGACTGGGACATGTCACATCTCTACTACGCGCTGCTTCCGACCCTGCCGGCGCTCGACACTGAAGAAGGCGGCATCGCGCTCGCCGAACTCGTTGACAAGATCGCGGAACGAGATCCTGACAGGCACGTGGTAGTCATCATTGACACGATCAGCCGGGCTGTGTGGGGCGAGGAGAACAGCGCTGATACATGGCGGTTCTTCTACATTCACACCGGCTTGCGGCTCAAGCAGCGCGGCGTCACCTGGCTACGCCTCGATCACGGTGGCAAGGACGTCGCCAAGGGCCAGCGCGGCAGTTCCGGTAAGGGTGACGATGTGGACGTGGTGTGGAAGCTCACGCCGACGGAGAACGGCGTCCGGCTGCAACGCGAGCTCTCGCGCATGAACTGGGTGCCCGAATCGGTGACTATGCTGATGGAGGACTTGCCGCTGCGTTACCTGACGGCAGTACGGGACTGGGCCGCGGGGACGCATCATTGTGTGGCTGTCATGGAACGTCTCGGGCTGCCGGTAGCGATAACCGTGAGAGCCGCCGCCGAGCAGGTGCGAGCCGTCGAGAAGTTCGGGACGAAGGTCATCACGGACGCCGTAAGGTGGCGTAAGGAAGAGGCCGCCGAACAGTTCAAACCACGCGGGGAACACGGCCAGGAACACGTTTTCCAGGATGGCCCCGGAACAAGCACAGGAACATCCGTCCAACAGGAATCATTTAGCCTCGGGAACGGGGACGGGAACAGTCTGGAACAAGACGCCCGGGTACGTGGGGAACAGTCCCCCCCTATCTATAGGGGGACAGTCCCACACCCCAGCGCTGTGAGCGACGACGACAACCTCGACGGGTTTCCCTTCTGATGGGTCGCCCCATGAAGCCCCTCACCGCCCGCCACTTCGCCCGCCATGGCTGCCGCTACCAGCTCCAGGTCCGCAGCCCATATACCGCCCGTTGGCTGCCCGTCGTCGCGGCCCGGGAGCTCGGCAGCCATGTCGAAATCGTCAGCGAGTTCGGCTGCACGTTCCTGGTCGACGCCGGCGAGAAACTGGAGAGGAGACGGCCATGAGCGACTACTGCCCAAACTGCGAGTCGAGTGCCAAGCGCATCGCCGAGCTGGAGGCCGAGAACGAGAAGTTGAAGTGGAAGCAAGAGTACGCCGCTGGCGTGACCGGCTGCTTCTTCGGGCTGACCGAGGCACTGGCTGCCGAGCGGGCGGCGCTGAAGGGGCGGCGGTGTCACGGGTGCTACCACCACACCCTGAACTCCGCCTGTGGTGTCTACGACGCGGGCTGGGCGACGTTCGGGGTTGTGCCATTCAACTGCTGTTGCTGGGAGGCGCGGCCATGAACGCCTGGGGAGGAGAGTCTGATGCAGCGTGGGCTGAGGATGAACGTGACGCACGTATCGCCGAACTGGAGGAGGAGAACGAGCGGCTGAAGACCATCATGGGCATCTGTAGCGGTCCGTGTCACGGTTCCGTTGGCGAGGAGTACATCGTCAAGGTTCATAAGGCTGTGGCCGAGCTGGCGGCGCTGAAGGGGCTCATCGAGATGCTGGAGCGAGGCGGCGTCCGCATTGTCAGTGCGGGCGGCTCGTACACGTTGGCCGAGTTCCGCTCTGGTATTACCGAGCTTTCGACCCCGGAGGAGAAGCATGACTGACGACACCTGCACCTGCCCTGTCTGCGGGGAGGGCCAGAGCCAGGCGTATTACGCGCCCCATCGCAAAGACGCTGTGGCGTACACAGCCGTAGAGCATCTGGATTGCGTTCTGGAGCTTTGGGACGAGCTAGCGACGCTGAAGAGGTGGCTCAAGCATGTGCTCGACGTGGGCTACAACAACGACTGCTTGTTCTGTGCTCTCAAAGACACCGCTGCTTTGGGTGGGCGAGAAGCAGCACGCAAGTACGCAGAGGAGGCGCGGCCATGAACGCCAACGTCTACGGCACCGTCAACCTGCTGCACCTCGACTCGGTGCGAGATGCGCTGGAAGAACGCGACAAGCGCATCGCCGAACTGGAGGCCATCAATTCGAGCATGGCCGACGATCTGTGCTCGATGACGGGTGCGTATGAACGTGCCGAGCAGTTGGAAGAACGAGTCCGCGAACTGGAGGCCGAGAACGAGCGGCTACGCGAGCTGATGACCAACCGACCGACCACGTTGAGTGCGTGGGACAATGCCATCCTGGACCGTGCAGAGAGGGCCGAGGCCGAGAACAAAGCACTGCGAGACAAACTGGCCG
>CAIOLV010000091.1 GCA_903859225.1 uncultured bacterium | reverse complement strand
CTTGAGCTTCCTCCCGATCCTGCGGCACCACGGAGCCGGCTGGTGGCCGGCTCCGCTTCTGCCGTTGGCCGGCGTGCTCTACGTCGCGATGACGGTCGACTCCGCGTGGCGGCACGCGACCGGGCGAGGCGGCGCGTGGAAAGGTCGCGTCCAGGGCGAGGCCGACTCGTCGCGGCCGACAACGCACACAAAGACGTCGTGATCGAGCATGCGGCGCCCCTGCACGGCGCCGAGCTCCTCCCAGACCTGGTAGAGAGAGTCACCGGGAGCGGATCCCGTGAGCCAGTGGATGCAGCCATCGATCGTGTATTCCTGCCGCGCCCAGACCGTGCACAGCCCGCCGGGCCTGTCGTGCATTTCGACGATGTGGGCTAGATACCCGTTCATCCGCGCGTAGCAGCCGGCCGCGAGTCCGGCGATTCCCGCTCCGATGATGACGGTCTTCCGCTCCGACATGAGCCCTGCCTGTCCGGCGTCCCCAACATCTAGGCGCACCCGCGGGAAGCCGCGTCAGCCCCATCATATGTAAGTGGCAGCAGCGCCACGCGGGGGAACAGCGCTTGCGTCACGATGCTCTAGGAGGCGATGATGGCGTGACGTCGTCGGGACGACTGGAGGAGATGTGCGACACCGATTTCCCGTTCTTGAGACGGAACGGCTTGTCTTGCGCGAGCCGCGTCGATCGGATGCGGAGCTGTGCCTTGCCGCGTGGGGCGACGAGGAGACGATGCTCTACTTCGGCACGGAGCCCCTCGCGACTCGTGCCCAGGCCCTTGAGCAGATCCGCGACTTCCGTGATGAAACGTCGTCCGGCGAGGGGATCCGCTGGATCATCACCGAGCGAGGGCGCGACGAGTATGTGGGGGACATCGGGTTCTTCGACTACGCGCCCGACCATGCACGTGCCGAGATCGGCTTCCTCCTTGCGAAACCCTTGTGGAAGCGTGGACTGATGAGTGAGGCGCTCACGGCAACGCTCGGTTACGGATTCTCGGTGAAGAACCTTCACCGCGTCGAGGCGCTCGTCGATCCGCGGAATGCCGCATCCTTGAGAGTCCTCGAGCGGCGCGGGTTCCACAGGGAAGGGATCCTGCGAGACTACGAGTTCGAGCGCAACGCATTCATCGACCTCGCTCTCTTGTCGTTGCTGCGCAAGGAGTGGGAGGCCAGGAGCGCGCCGGGTCTCTCTCGAGAGGCCGCCGGGCCAAGGGACTGTTCTGCGCATCGAGCGGCGGGGACTTGATCTCGCGAGCAGGGATCGGATAGCATGCCTTCAACAAGAAGAGAAGCGTAGCTTCTTAGAGAGACTGAAGCGGCGATCATGCCCGCGTGAGGGCCTTGCCACCGGCAAGGCCCTCTGGTTTCTCCGAGGGCTGGGCCAGGCTTCGATGGTGCCCAGCCTCTTCTCGCTCGAGACTCGCGCCTTCGACTGCCTTCGCCGGCGGGCAGCCGCGGACGCTGCAGACCAAGGAAGCCACGTATACTCCTCGACGACTGGCTCGAACCGTTCAGGGACTGGAGGCGAAGGTGGATCGCGAGACAGACGATCGACGGAGGGCCCTCCGAATTGACGGGATGCACTGCGCGAGCTGTGCGCAGGCCGTCGAGCGAGCCCTGCGCGCGGTAGACGGCGTTGTGAGCGCGCACGTCGATCTGGTGGGGGAAAGAGCGTTGATCGACGCGGGGAGAGATGTTCCCGACGGCGCCTTGATTGCCGCCGTCGAGTCGGTCGGCTATGAGGCGGCGCGCGAGCAGAGCTCAGCGTCGCCCGACCTTCTGGTGGAGCGCGATGTGCAACGAGGGCTCGCCGCGCGACGGCGCGCCATAGTGGCTTGGGTCCTCGCGGTTCCGATCCTCGCGTGGATGATCCCCGAGATGGCGTTCGGTCTGATGTGGCCCTCGCCCGTCGTCTTCCACTTCGGGATGCTCCTCCTGGCGGCCCCCGCCGTGTTCGTGGCTGGCGGGCCGACGCTTCGATCCGGGTTCGCGGCGGCCGTGCGGGCCGCGCCGACGATGGACACGCTCATCGCGCTTGGCGTCAGCGCGTCGTTCCTCACCGGCGTCTTGGCGGCGTTGGCTCAACTTGGAGTGATCCCGCACGTGCCGGACTACTCCGGCGTCGCCGCCATGATCATGGCGTTCCACCTGACCGGCCGCTGGATCGAGGCGGCGGCGCGCGGACGTACGTCAGGCGCGATTCGCGCCCTGTTGGGACTCGGTGCGAAGACAGCGCGCGTGGTACGCGAAGGAGTCGAACTCGACGTGGCGGTGACCGATGTGGCGGTCGGCGACCTCATGGTCGTGCGGCCGGGCGAGCGCATCCCGACGGACGGCGCCATCGAGGCGGGAGAGAGCTCGGTCGACGAGTCGCTCGCGACCGGAGAGTCGATGCCTGTCCTGCGGCGCGTCGGGGACCGCGTCATCGGCGCGACGATCAATGGGGACGGTGCATTGCGGGTCCGCGCGACCGGTGTGGGCGAAGCGACGTTCCTCGCCCAGGTTGTGCGGCTCGTTCAGCAGGCGCAGGCGACGAAGGTGCCGATCCAAGCGCTCGCCGATCGGGTGACGCGCGTCTTTGTGCCGGTCATCCTTGCCCTCGCCTCGGCGACCTTCGTCGCCTGGTGGCTGGCTCCCGCGGCCCTTGGTCGAATCGCGGCGCAGGCAGCCCGCTTCCTGCCGTGGGGGATGAACGACGCCTCGCCGCTCGGGCGCGCTCTCTTCGCCGCGGTCGCGGTGCTCGTTATTGCGTGCCCTTGTGCGCTCGGGCTCGCGACCCCGACGGCGCTGACGGTCGGCGCCGGACGCGGAGCGCGCGGCGGGATCCTCTTGCGAAACGGGGAGGCCGTGCAGGCGCTCTCTCGCGTCGGCATTCTCGTCTTCGACAAGACGGGCACGGTGACCGTCGGACGGCCGGACGTCGTCGACGTCGCCTCGCGAGAGCTTCCCGAGGACGATGTCTTGTCGCTCGCAGGCAGCGTGGAGTCGACTTCGGAACACCCGATTGCGCGTGCCGTCTCGGCAGCATGCGCGGTGCGTTCCCTGCATCTTGCACCGGCGGAGGACGTTCGTGCCGTGCCGGGGCGCGGAGTGCGCGGCCGCGTCGCTGGGCGCGACGTGTGGGTGGGGCGCGCCGATTGGCTGGCAGCTGAGGGGTTCTCGCTCGCAGATTGGGACTCCGTGCGGATGCGCATGGAAGATGCCGGAACCACGGCGGTCGGCGTCGCCGACGCGAGCGGCGTGCTGGGGTTCCTCTCCGTCGCCGACCGCGCCAAGCCTGATGCGCGTGAGTCCATCGCGGCGCTGCGCGCCTTGGGGATCGACGTTGTCCTCCTCACGGGGGACAACGAGCGCGCCGCGCGATCGATTGCCGCCGACGTGGGGATCGACCGCGTGATTGCCAACGTCCTGCCGGAGGACAAGGTCTCTGTCGTGCGGAAGCTCAAGGAGTCCGGAGCCGTGGTGGGCATGGTGGGAGACGGGATCAACGACGCGCCGGCGCTGACCGCGGCCGACGTGGGTATCGCGCTCGGCACGGGGACGGACGTGGCGATCGAATCCGCCGATATCACGCTCGTGTCGGGCGACTTGGCGACCGTCGTGCGCGCGGTACGGCTCGCGCGGGCGACGTTCCGAAGGATCCGCCAGAACCTGTTCTTCGCGTTCATCTATAACGTGATCGCAATTCCTCTTGCGGTGTTGGGGCTTCTCCACCCGTTGGTCGCCGAAGCGGCCATGGCGTTCTCATCCGTCAATGTGGTTCTCAACGCCAACCGATTGCGCCGGGCGCGGCTCGGCGAATCGGCGGGCACAACGCTGTGATCGCGCGGCGTTGCAGACGAGGGAACGAGAGCTATAATCGCGGCGTGCCAATAGCCATCCTGTCTATTGGCACTGATGCTTTCGCGCTCGCTGGGCGCGGGCGCGGGGCGCGGGGCGCTTCCCGAGGTGGGTACCATGAACCAGATCGACCTTCGTACGCGGATTGACCGGGTCCTCTACAGCGAAGACGTCATCTCTCGTCGGGTTCGCGAGCTGGCGCAAGAGATCTCCGACGACTACCGGACGCGCGGTCACGCGGCGGACGCGAAGGGGCGTCCGCTCCTGATGGCGTGCATCCTGCGAGGCGCCCTCGTGTTCATGGCCGATTTGGCGCGAGAGATGACGATCCCCGTCGAGTACGACCTGATCAGCGTCTCGTCCTACGGGAATGGGACCGCCCCTGGAGCCGTCCGCCTCGTGAAGGATCTCGAGCGTCCGATCGAGGGACGCGATGTGCTCATCGTCGAGGACATCATCGACACCGGATACACGATCGAGTACCTGCGTCGAAACCTCGAGTCGCGGGATCCCGCGTCCGTCCGCGTTTGCACACTCGTCGACAAGGCGGCCCGCCGGGAGATCAAGACGCAGGTCGACTACATCGGATTCGAGCTGTCCGAGGACGCGTTCGTGGTGGGCTACGGTATGGACTATGCCGAGCTGTACCGGAACCTGCCGTTCATCGGGGTGCTCAAGCAGGAGTACATCGGATGACGCGCCGAGATTCCACGACCGATCTCGGCGTCAGGGCTGATGTGGCGCGCCGAGCCTCCACGACCGGTCGCGGCGTCAGGGCTGAGATGACGCGCCGAGCCTCCACGACCGGTCGCGGCGTCAGGGCTGAGATGACGCGCCGGGATTCCACGACCGATCTCGGCGTCAGGGCTGATGTGGCGCGCCGAGTTCCACAG
>CAIOLV010000090.1 GCA_903859225.1 uncultured bacterium | reverse complement strand
GTCATCGCGACGTAGAGCACGCCGGCCAACGGCAGAAGCGGAGCCGGCCACCAGCCGGCTCCGTGGTGCCGCAGGATCGGGAGGAAGCTCAAGCTCAGCAAGAGCCACGTGGCAAACCCAAGCGACGCGAGGACTGGGGCCCCCGGAGATCCCAGCGCAAGACCAGCCAACCCGACAACGACCGCTGCGGGCCCAACCGCGTAGAGAAAGAGCATTCCGAGGACCGTGCCCACAAGGAGCAGAGGCGAAGTGCGCAGCTGCGTGTAGGCCGATCGCGCGACCATGTCCC
Source organism: uncultured bacterium (assembly GCA_903859225.1). Taxonomy (GTDB): domain Bacteria; phylum Bipolaricaulota; class Bipolaricaulia; order UBA7950; family UBA9294; genus CAIOGO01. The sequence goes on along the minus strand of CAIOLV010000090.1, from coordinate 2,139 downwards.
ACGTGCTGCGAAGGGTTCCGTAGACCCGAACGCTGCGCACAGAACGCGTGAACCCGAGCCACAGCCGTCCCCCGGACTGCTTCAGGGTGCGCCCGAGGGCGCAGTCATCGATTAACGCACCGCGAATCCTCGCAACGCCGCCGACCTGCTCGAGGGTTGTCCGCCGAACGAGCATGCATCCGCCCGCCGCTCCGGCGGCCCGCCGTCGCGAGTTGCTGACGAACCGGAAGGGATAGAGCTTCGAGAAGAAGTAGACGAACGCCGGGATGAGCAGGCAGTCCCACCTCGAGTCGAGGCGCAGCCGCGCCATCAGCGAGACGAGGTCGAGGCGCTCCGCCTCGGCCTTCTCCACGAGGGCTCTCAAGATCCCAGGGTCGTGGGCGATGTCGGCGTCGGTGAACCAGACGTAGTCAGCCGTCACGGCATGCGCCGTCGCCGCACCCTGCGCCATCGCCCATACCTTTCCCGCCCACCCGGCCGGGAGCGGTTCGCCGCGCACGACCGAGAGCCGATCGCTTCGTCCAAGGCGCGCCGCGGCGGCGCGCGCCACGTCGCTCGTCGCATCCTCGCTGCGATCGTCGACGAGCGTCACGTGGAAGGAGCCGAGATAGTCCTGTGCGAGCACCGTGGGAAACGTGTCGCCGAGGACCGCCGCTTCGTTCCGCGCCGGAATCACCGCCGCCACGGACGGCCACGCGGCCCGGCGGCTGCCGAGCCGAACGGGAGCGGAGTCGAGAAGCGGCCGCGCTCGCCAGTACCCGCCACGAAAGAGAAGGAGAACGATCCAAGCAGCGAGGCTTGCGCCGGCAACGACCCAGAGTACGTGCATCTCGCCTCCCCGACCGGGAATCGTAACCCATCGTCGCGGGACCGGCAGGGCCGATCGGCACGCCTTGACCCAGCGCACCGCTTGTGGTCTACTTCCCAACGGAGGTTGACGGATGCGGACGGTGCTCTCTCTCGCCCTCGTTGTTCTTCTCGCCGCACTGTGCGGCTGCACGGAGCCGTTCGTGTTCAACGCGTTCGTCGATCCTCCGACCGGCCACGTGCCGTACGCGGCTCACATCGTCTGCACTTCGCTTCCCGGCACCTACACCTACGAACTTCCTGACGGCACGTCGACCACGACCAAGCAGAACGAATTCGACGTCACGATCGACGAGCTCGCGTGGACGGCCAGGGTGACGTGGACGGACGGGCGCCAGGTATGTGTCGTGAACGTCGTGGCGCAGGGGACGAACGAGCTCCCTTTGATCCTCGCGCCGCGCCTCAACGGGGACGCCTATCAAGGCGTGATGCGGCCGCGCGAGGCGACGCTCATCGACTTTACCCACGTCGCCGCCGGCTTGTCCGGGCCCGAGTCCGGCGTGGTGTACGACGGCGCTTGGCACGTCGTCGCCATCCACGTCGAGGCGGAAGGCAAGGTCCTCTGCGGCGCGATCATGGAAGACTGTGTCTACACGCCACCCTGGGAAGCGGGAGCCTTTCATGCCCTCTATCACGGGCAGGTGTGGGAAAACGCCTGCCTCGTCTACCCACTCTTCACGTCCGAGATCGCCTCAAATGGCCGCCCCTACGCGCCCGAGGCCCTGCCTGGATACAGCTACGACGGAGCGCGGAACCGCAACCTGCTCCTTGGCGTGGAGTTCCCGGAGCAGACAGCCGTCGTCCGCATTGTCGTCGAGGACGATTGGGGACGCCAGACAAGCGCTTCATTCTCATTCGCGGTCGCGGCGACCTCGTTCTGGGACCCCGACGGCGGCAAGCCGACGCGGTTCAAGGATGCCGTCTTCTTCGTCTCGAGTCGGGCCAATGCCTACTACTACCGGCGCGACTGCGTCGAGGTATGTAGCATTCCGGGACCGGATCGGATCTACTTCGCGAGCGAAGCGAACGCGGAAGCCGCAGGCAAGCGCCGCTCTCCGAGCTGCCCCGGGACCTAGCCGGGGCGCCTGCACCGATCGGAGAACCGGAGGGCGGGGAGGGTTGAGTGTGAACGAGCAAACCGTAGGGCCGGATGCCCTCGTCACCCTGCGCGAAGTGACAGGTGAGACCGTCGGACGGATCTGCAGGCTCAGTGACACGTTGTCAGCAGAGCAGCAGAAGATGGTGGCCCCGAACGCGTATTCCATTGCCCAG
>CAIOLV010000089.1 GCA_903859225.1 uncultured bacterium | reverse complement strand
TTCGTCGCGCCGAACTCGGCCTCGAGGCGGCGGGCGTCGTCGGGGCGGCAGTGGATGTAGAGGAGGGTGTCGACTCCGTGCTCGAAGTACGCCTTGCCGACGGGGTAGCCGCCGTTCGTTCCGGCGCCGTGGGATATGACGACGCGGCCGAGCCGATGCGTCCCCCTCCCGACGAGGACCTCCACGCGGGTGGCGGCGGAGCGGAACTCGCCGAACGCCTCCGTGAGCCGCTGCACGAGGTCGGCGACGGTACTCTCGGCGGGCAGCGATGCCGCGGCATCGGCGATGCGGCGGCGGCCGATCTCGTCGAGCGGGGTGTGGATGTTCAGATAGGGCATGTCGAGCAGGCGCGCGATCGACGGATCGTGATCGTAGTTCGTCATGGAGTCGAGAACCCGTCTCGCCTCGGCCGTTTCGTCGACGGCCGCTCGCGCGACGGCCTTCGGAACTCCGGCGGCGATCATCTGATCGACGTGGCGCTCGAGCACTCGGTGGAAGTTGAGCGTGGCGATGCCGACCGGGTGATGCGTCAAGACGGCGTCGTAGCCCAGTCCTTTGGCCAGGGCGAGCTCAGGCGCCCGGAGGTCGATGCCGGCGAGCAAACGCCGAATGCCGCGCCCTGGGTGGTGCACGGCGCTGTCGCCCGGGATCTCGTCGAGCCCGGCCATCTCAAGGGCCATCTCCATCAGACGCTCGGTGTTCATGGGGTTGCCTTCTGTCCGTTCTGGCCGTTCCGCGGCAGGAGCGTGAATTCCCGGAGCAGCGATCCTCCGATGAACTCACGCAAAATGGAGTTCCCAGGGATGGTCTCGCTGTGGCACGGGTCGAACCAACGCAGGAGCGCGAGGAGTCGCTCCGCCTCGATGCGGGCCTCGGGGGCGCGCACTTGCAGGAGAAGTGGCTCGACGAGCGGTTTCAGGACCGCGAGCTCATACCCGAGGGCCGAGTTGAACATGATGTCGGCCCCCTCTTGGTACGGGAAGATGTTGTCCTTCTCTCCGCGGCGCACATTTTCCCATAGGGACAGGGTTTCTGTTGCATTGTAGCCGCGGAACGTCGCGTCGCGGACGATGCGCCGGATGAGTCGCGTGTCGGTGGTGGAGACGCGGTTGTGGATGTCGAGATTGAGCTGGGTGAGAGCGGAAACGAAGATCCGGAAGACCTTGGACAACGACGCGTCGACGGACAGGCTCGGGTTCAGGCCGTGGATGCCCTCGACGAGGAGAATCTGGTCTCGGTCGAGTTGAATCGACGGGCCGAGTTGTCGGGTTCCGGTCGCGAAATCGTAGCGCGGCAACCCCACTCGCTCGCCGGCCATGATCCGCCCGAGGTCGTTGCGGAACGCCTCGACGTCGAGGGCGGCGAGAGCATCGTAGTCCGGGTGCTCTCCGAGACGCGCTCGCAGCTCGTCCCGCGGCAGGAAGTAGTCGTCCATGGGGAGCGGATAGGGATGAACGCCGTTGGCGAGGAGCTGGATGGCGAGGCGCTTCGAGAACGTCGTCTTGCCGGACGACGACGGTCCGGCGATGAACACGAGGCGCGTCCCGTCGGCGCGTCGCTGCGCGATGGTGGCGGCGATCTCGGCGATTCTCTTCTCGTGAAGGGCCTCGAACACGAGGATGACCTGGTCGATGTGCCCGTCGCGGATCGCGTCGTTGAGCGACCCGACGTCGCGCATCCCGAGCAGGGACAGCCACTCTCCGTACTCGTCGAACACCTCGCGCAGGGCCGTGAAACGCTGCGGCGGCGAGAGGCGGCGCGGGGTCTCGCGCCGCGGGAAGCGGAGGATGAACCCTTTTGGGAACGTCTCGAGCGAGAACGTCTTGAGCACGGCGGTTGAAGGCACCATGTACCCGTAGAAGTAGTCCGTGACCCCGTTCAGGACGTAGACGTGGAGGTGGTCGCCCTCCCGCTCGAGAAGCTGCCGCCCCTTCGATTCCTCGCCGCGCGCCGCAAACAGCGCCTTCACTTCGTCGGGAGACACACGGCGTCGCACGATCTCATGGTCTTCACGCACGAGCTGTTGCATGCGCGTCTTGATCTGCGCGAGCTCCTCGGGAGTGAACGGCTCGCGCCCCTCGACGCGGCAGAAGTAGCCGCCATGCGGCACGGAGTAGTCGATGTGCACCGGCACGGAGGGGAACAGCTCGGCTGTGACGGCGACGAGGAGAAACGACAAGCTGCGGCTGTAGATGCGCATGCCGTCGGAGTCAGATATCCGGATTGGGGAGGCCTCGACGTCGCGGCTGAGAGGATAGGCCAGCTCGCGCAGCTCGGCGTCAACCACGGCGGCCACGGGGGCATCCTCTTCGTCGGGGTAGGCGACGCGGAACACGTCGGCGATCGACGCGCCGACCGGCGCTCGGAAGACCCGTCCGCCGGGCAGAGCGACCTGGACGTCGCTGCGTCCGGCGGTCTCTCGTATCTCGTGCTCCTGTGGCATGGTGAGTGGCCTTCCTTCGACCCCGGCGACGCGGAGGAATCTAGAACGTCTTGCGGTTCTCCGACAAGATCGGGAACGTCGACTCGCGGACTTTCCGGATCGTCTCGTCGAGCGCCTCGAGCACACGGTCTGAGGTCGGCGGAACCTCGCGCGGCCCGCGCAGTTGCGACACCGTCACGCCGTGCGCCGCGGCCTCGGTGAGGAAGAGAGACGGGATCTCGTCTGGCAGCTTCTCGTCGAGCATGACGCCCCACGCGAGCGCCCATGCGCGAATGACGTTTCCGACATCGTAGCCGCCGCCTCCGAGGGCCAGCCACGGCACGTCCAGCGCGCGGAATCGTTCGACGGCGCGCTCAAATCCGTGCAGGCTCATGCGTAGGTTGGCGAGCAGGTCGCCGATCAGGGCGTCGGTCCCGAGCTGCGTCACGAGCACGTCGGGGTCGAAGAGTTCGATCGCTGGGAGGATCAACTCGTCGAATGCCAGATCGTACGCACGATCGCCGGCTCCGGGGAGCAGCGGGACGTTGATCGAGAATCCGCGCCCGTCGTCGGCTCCGATCTCCTCCTCGAACCCCGTGCCGGGGAAGATCGTGTACCCCGTCTGGTGAATCGAGACCGTGAGCACGTCTC
>CAIOLV010000088.1 GCA_903859225.1 uncultured bacterium | reverse complement strand
GTTCAGGGCCGTGCGGACCGAGGTGCGCGATCTGCAGATCCACGTCTCGCGCTCGGGAGACGTCGCCTGGTACTCGGCCACGTTGGATGACGTCGTCTCGTGGGAAGACAAGGTCGGCAGGTTCGGCGAGGATCTCCGCTGGACGGGCGTTCTCGAGAAGCGCGACGGCCACTGGGTGATCGTGCAGATGCACGCGTCGCTGGCCGTTGACAAGGTCCGCGAGATCGTCATGAAGGAACTGAAACCAGCCGCCTGAGCATGCAGCTCACGCCAGTGTCGCCATCTCGACGGAGCTTCCGCTCTGCACGGTGCGGGAGTCTTCGGGCACATCCCCGCGACTTGTATCAGATCACTGCCTTGGTCTAGGGTGTGACGTTTAGGATATGTGTTCCTTCCATCCTCGCGGCAGGAGGTCACGATGGGCAGAGTCGATCCGAATCCCGACAAGCCGGCGGCGGAAGCCACGCCAAAGAACAGCTACGCCTCCGATGTTCAGAACATGCTCGAGTACTGCAGGTCGAACGGCATCCCAGTTCCCGCTGCGGGCGGGGCCGCTCTTCGTGGTGTCCAATTCGCCGATTCCGGCCCGTCGCAAGCCCCGGAACGGAACGCCGCTCTCCACGGGCAGCTTAGCGTGCTGATCCGCCCGGCGACGCCGAGGACTCTCGCTGCAACGGAGTTCTCGCGCCACCCGTTGAGGTTGGGGTCGGCTGTGCTGCTGGTCATCATCCTCGCAGCCGCCGCTCTCGCGGCGCTCGTCGGCTACTCGGCGACCCTAGCAGGAGCCACACAACAGGCTGGGACCGTGATCGTGCAGCTCAACTACCTGTGCGCGGCGCTTCTTGGAGCAGCGTTCAGCGCCCTGTTCACCGCGTCGCCGTACATTCGCGACCGGACCTTCGACCCGCGCTACGTGCTCGTCTACATCATGCGACTCGTCCTCGGCGTCATCGCCGGACTGATCCTCGCCAACCTCGGCAGCGGACTCTTCAAGTCGGAGACGCTCATCGCCAAGCTCGGCACGGGCATGATCGGCCTCTTGGGCGGCTACTCCGCCGAGGCGGTGAGGTCGATCTTGGACCGCCTGGTGGAGGTACTGGTCGCGGCAGTCGAGGGAAAGGACAAGAGCAAGGCACAGCAGCTTGAGCTCTCGGCGGATATCATCGACATCAGCCAGGCTGCAGCGGCAGATCCCAACACGCCTGCGGATGTCCGGGACAAGCTCGAGCAGCTTCTGAAGAAGCTGCAGAAGAAGTAGAGCGGTTCGCGGCACTGCAGACGACCGGCCGACGGGCCGAGATCGCGCGGGCGAGATGTAGTCGCTTGTCGTGCCGCCAAAGGAGGCCTCTTCCTAAGATTCCTCCTCCAACGTTCTACTCGTTCGTCGTGTTGAACCAGACTTCGTTCGGATGAGGGTTCTGCACGTACGGCGGCCCAACCAAGGAGAGGAAGGCGATGAACAGATCCAGATCGCCGTCGCCATCCAGGTCGCCGAGCGCGACTCCGCCCGCAAACGCTGACCCCATCCGAAGCCCGGAGTCGACGAACCAGGCCTCCTGTCCCAGCCGGACGGTGGAAGACAACGGGGAGACCATGCCGTTGGCCAAGACGATGTCGAGGCGACCGTCCAGGTTGAGGTCACCCACAGCAATCCCCTGGTTGTCGGGCGCTCCCACATTGGACCCCCTCGGCGTCAGCTTGCCGGTGCCGTCGTTCAACCAGATGTTGCGGCAACAGATACCACCCGCGAGAGCGAAGAAGACGTCGAGATCGCCGTCGGCGTCGACATCGCCAACAGCGATGCCGTGGACGTGGAGGGTTGTCGTCGCAAGCTCGCAGAGCGCCGTGAGCGTGCCCGTCCCATCGTTCTGCCACACGTGGCCGGGCTCGTCCCAGCCCGCGGTGACCACATCGAGGTCCCCGTCGCCGTCCATGTCGCCGAGGGCGACGCCTCCCGTAGGCGCACTACCGAAGCGCTGGCCGGAGTCAGCGAAGGTTCGATCGCCCATGTTGAAGAGGACAAGATCGGCGTCGCGCATCCCCACGAAGATGTCCTGCCGCCCGTCGCCGCTGAGATCGCCGACGCCGAGAGCGCTACATCCAGCGGGAGCGAGAGGCGTTTCGCCTTGCACGAACGTTCCGCTCCCGTCGTTCCACCACACCGTGACCGGCTGGTCAGGGGAGCCGAAGACGATGTCGAGGGCACCGTCTCCATCGAGGTCCGCCAGCGCAAGGTAGGCTCCAATCGCCAGCCGCTGGCCGAAGTCGGTGAAGTGCCCCGTGCCGTCATTGAGCCAGACGATGGCGCCCGCGTCGAGGTTGGCAACGACGGCATCCAGGTCTCCATCGCCGTCGACGTCACCCAATGCAACCGCCCAGCTGGCCTCGTTCCCCAGCCGTTGTTCGCTGTCGACCAGCAGGTCTTGCGCGGCGGCCACCGCGAAGGCCCAGCAGCAGACGAGCAGACAGACCACAGCGGACACGGACGTACGCCCTGTTCGCATCATGTCCTCTCTTCCTCCCTCGTTGGGTGAATGCCCCGGGCACGCACTACTCGTTCGTCGTGTTCAACCAGACCTCGTTGGGGTACGGCTTGTAGTCCCAGCCCTCGTTGGGAAGCGAGAGGAAATCTATGAACAGGTCCTCGTCGCCGTCGCCGTCGAGGTCCCCGACTGCGACGCCGCCAGCGAATGCCTCACCCATGCGAAGGCCGGAATCGACAAAGCCGCCCTCTTGGCCGAGCCAGACTCGGGACGGCAAAGGAGTGCCGCCCGCTCCAACGGCCAGAGCGATGTCCAAGTCGCCATCGAGATCGAAGTCGGCCACGGCAATCCCCTGCTGGAGGTCCGTTCCGAGGTCGTATCCCGCCGGGGTGAGCCTCCCCGCGCCGTCGTTGAGCCAAACGTTGTGGCCGGAGATGCGGCCGGCAATGGCGAAGAAGGCGTCGAGATCGCCGTCGCCATCGACGTCCGCAAGGACCGCACCGTGGACGTGGAGGGTGACCGCATCAATCTGACAGAGCTGCGTGAAGTTCCCTGCTCCATCGTTGGCCCACACGCGACCGATCTCGTCCCAGCCCGCGGCGACGACGTCGAGATCGCCGTCGCTATCCATGTCCCCGAGCGCAACTCCGGCCGTTGGGCCGTTTCCGAGGAGCTGCCGAGTCGCGGTGAACGTCCGATGGCCCGCGTTGAGGATCACGCGATCTGCCGCCACGGTGCCAACGTAGATGTCGGGGCGCGCGTCGCCGTTCAGGTCGCCCACCCCAAGGGCGAAGCATCCCGTGACGCTTGGGAAGACTCCCTTGGTGAACGTCCCTTTCCCGTCGTTCCACCAGACCGACGCAGGAACATCCCAGGACCCGAGCGCTATGTCGAGTGCACCGTCGCCATCGAAATCGGCGAGCGCGACGTAGACGCCCCGCGCCAGCCGCTGGCCGGAATCGGTGAAGCACCCGCTGCCGTCGTTGATCCACACGATCGCGCCGGCGTCATAGTTAGCGGCCACCGCATCGAGGTCGCCATCCCCGTCGACGTCACCGAGGGCGACCGACCATGTGACTTCGTTCCCGAGTCGCTGACCGCTGTCAACGAACAGGTCGCTCGCTCGCGACATTGCCGCAGGGAATGCGCAGGCTGCCGCGCAGAAGACGACGCCCACCCACCGCCGTGCCGATCGTGCCATCCCGTCCTCCTCCTCGCCCTGCGAGGACGCACCGACGTCGGCTCGATGGCCGACGAGTCCGCGGAACCAGGCTCTGGTCCCTGTTCGTTCTCGTCTCGCTCCCCTTGGGCGGCATTATGCCGCGGCCCGAGGCGGTTTGCATGGCATCTGCGCAGAGCGACGCGCTCAGCGGGCTCCGGGATCGATGTTCCTGCGCCCTGGGGCCCCTTGCCCGGCCAGCGAGCGTCTCCTGTGGTAGGCTGTCGGCAGCCAACAGCTGGGGAGGTCTTGTGCGTCACTTCCACATCGACACCGATACGGCTTCGGACGACGCGGTCGCGCTCGTCATGGCGCTGAAGCACCCCGGAGTACGCGTCGAGGCGATCACCGTTGTCGCGGGCAACGTCCCGCTCGAGATCGGCCTCCAGAACGCGCTGTACACAGTCGAGCGCTGCGGCGCGAAGGTCCCTGTCTATGCCGGGGCCCGGGGCCCGATGCTGCGCCCGCTCCAGACGGCGCAGTTCTGCCACGGCCAGGATGGATTTGGCGACATAGGACTCCCTCTCCACGGCCGCGTCCCAGCCGAGGGGCATGCCGTCGACGCACTGCTCGAGACGGCCGCTCGCTTCCGCGGGAAACTCACCCTCGTAACGCTCGGCCCTCTGACGAATATCGCTACGGCCCTCCTGCGACATCCCGCGCTTGCCAGCGAGATCGAGCGCTGCGTCATCATGGGCGGCATCGGCTTCGGGTACGGCAACATCGTCCCCGCTGCGGAGTACAACATCTGGGTCGATCCCGACGCGGCGAAGATCGTCTTCGAGTCGGGGCTCCCGATCGTCATGGTGGGTTGGGATGTGTCCCACCGCCACGCGCGGTTCAGTCCTGAAGACGAGGCCCAACTTCGAGCAGTCTCGGATCTCGCCGCCTTCTGCGTCGACATCCAGGAAGGCCTGCGCGCCTTCGGCAAGAGCTATCTCAAGCAGGAGGGCTTCGATCTGCCGGACCCGATCGCCATGGCCGTAGCGCTCGATCCCAGCGTCGCTACGGTCGTGAAGCGCTTGCGCGTCGATATCGAGACGAAGAGCGAGCTGACGCGCGGGGCGACCGTCGTCGATCACCTCCGCGTGACGGGCCTCGAGCCGAACGCCGACGTCGTCCTTGAGGCGAGCCGCGAGCGATTCCTCGAGATCCTCTACGAAGCCGTCCGGTAGCGTAGTCCGGTCGCAGCCCCAACTCATGTTAGCCCGACGCCATCCCTGAGTTACGATCCGCGCATCATGAACGCGGTCGTGCTCGACGGATCACGCAACGAACAGGGGCAAGGCATCGTCACGGTACTGACAGCCGCTCTCGCTCAAGCGGGATACGCGACGGAGGTCATCGCACTGCGTGAGAAGACCATCGCCCCGTGCAAGGGCTGCTTTGGCTGCTGGATGCACACGCCGGGCGAGTGCGTCATCGACGACGAGGGCCGACAGGTGGCGCGGGCCGTCGCGCGCTGCGACCTTCTCGTCTACTTCACTCCGGTGACCTTCGGCGGAGTCTCATCCGGACTCAAGAAGGCCGTCGATCGACTGATTCCGAACATCTCGCCCTTCTTCGCGAGGGTCCGGGGCGAGACGCACCATCAGAAGCGCTACGCGCACTGCCCCTCCTTGATCGGGCTCGGAACCCTTCCGCAGCCGGATCGTCAGGCGGAGACGCTTTTCAAGACCCTCGTCGAGCACAATGCCCTCAACTTCAGGAGCCCGCGCACGGCGGCGGCCGTCGTCGCATTGGACCGGCCCGACGACATCGAAGCGATCGCCCGCGGACTCGTCGAGGCGGTGACGCAATGACCGAGAAGCGAGCGCTTCTACTTGTCGGAAGTCCACGAGGAATCGAGAAGAGCACATCCGGCCGTCTGGGCGGCCATCTTCTCGACACCTTGAAGGCACGCGGATTCGGAACCGAGCAGGTCCATGTCCACGCCGCCGTGCGTTCACCCGATGCGCTGGAGAGCGCCCTCGCCGCCGCTGCCGCGGCGGATCTCGTGATCCTCTCACTCCCGCTCTACGTCGACTCGTTCCCCGCTCCGGTGATTGCGTTCCTCGAGAACGTCGCCGAACGCCGCACCGGGGCCGGACGCGCCGGCCTCTTTCTGTTGATCCAGTGTGGCTTCCCGGAGAGCGAACAGAATGCAACGGCTCTTGCCATCGCCGAACGCTTCGCGGCAGAGGTCGGGTGGCGCTGGCTCGGCGGACTCGCCCTCGGCGGCGTCGAGACGTATGGCGGCTCTGCCCACGAGGTGCTCGAGCAGATCGGAAAGGCCCTTGCGGAGGGAAAGCCTGCTCCAGACCTCGCCGCCAAGAAGGCGATGCCGGCGTGGCTCTACCGCGCCGGCGGCAACATCATGTGGCGGCGCATGGCGAAGCAGAACGGCGTCGCCGGGAAGCTCCGCGCACGACCCTACGAGGACTGATTCCGCCGCCCTACGCGCACGAGAGCACACAGTCCGCATGAACAGGAGGCCCCTTGCAGCGCGCATGCGACGTCGTGTCGGCAATCGACGGCTTCGAACATCCGGACCGCATCGAGCCGCTCCGCGGGCTTTCGAACCGGGTCTTCCTCCTCAGCGTCGCGGGAGAGGAGTATGTCTTCCGGTTGGCCAGCGCGAACGCCGAACGCCTCGGGATCTCGCGCGAGGTTGAGGGCGAGGTCCTCGGCCTCGCGCATGAGGCGGGCCTGGGACCGGAGATCGTCCGCCACGTCTTGCCGGAAGGCCACCTCATCACGAGGCGCATTCCAGCCGAGCCGTTCAGCGAGACGCCCAAGAGGTATCGCGAACCGGATGTCCTGCGCTCTATCGTCCGCACCGTACGACGAGTTCACGCTCTGCCCGCGATCGACCACTCGTTCGATCCGTTCCGAAGGATCCGCGCCAGCTTCGAGCGAGCCGCCTCTCGTGACGTTCCGTTGCCCGCCGGAAGCGGCGGGATCTTGCGTCGGCTCGACGAGATCGAAGCCGCGCGCGGCCCGCTCGAACCCCCGTACCTCGCTCTCTGCCACAACGACCTCTTCGCCGGGAACCTCCTCAATGCGGATCCGATCCGCCTCATCGATTGGGAGTTCGCCGGGATGGGCGACGTCTTCTTCGACCTTGCCACCCTGGTGGTCTCCACCGACGAGTCGGCGCCGCTCGGCCAGGTACATCGAAACCTGATCCTGGACGAGTACTTCGGCACGGAAGCGCTGGAGCATCGGAGGCGCCTCGACGACATGGTGTTCGTCGTACGCCTGCACGTCGTCGCCTGGGGTCTGACGCACCACGTGCTTGGAACTCCGGAGCACGGCTGGGAAGGGTTCACGTTCCTCGGGTTTGCGACCGAACTCCTGAACCAGCTCGTCACGGAGCTGTAGGGGGGGGGCCCCGTTCTTGTCCTGCTCTTGCCTGTCAGGCATGCTTCGCTCGACATCAGGGAGGGAACGGCATGCCGCGGATCGCACTGACCCGAGAGGTCAGCGAGTCGATTGCACGATGTGAGTTGACGCACCTTGAACGCGAACCCATCGACGTCGGCCGCGCTCGCGCACAGCACGCAGCCTACGAGTCGGCGTTGCGCACCCTCGGCTGCCGCGTCGAACGGGTGGAGCCAGCTCCTGATGACCTGGACTCCGTCTTCATCGAGGACACGGCCGTCGTCTTCCCCGAACTGGCCATCATCACACGGCCGGGAGCGCTGTCGCGCCGCGGAGAGACAGCGGCTGTGGCCCAGACGCTAGCGCCCTACCGCCGCAACGTCAACATCCAGTCGCCAGGCACTCTCGACGGCGGCGACGTGCTCGTCGCCAGCCGCACGGTATTCGTGGGGCAATCGGCGCGGACGAACGCCCGAGGAATCGAGCAGATACGACAGGTCGCGTCGCCTCTCGGGTACACGGTGATCGGCATCCGGGTCACAGGCTGTCTCCACCTCAAATCGGCCGTCACGGAGGTCGCCGAGGGGACGCTCCTCCTCCAGCCGCGCTGGGTGGACCCCGCCCCCTTCGACGGATTCGACACAATCGAAGTGGATTCGGACGATCTCTATGGCGCGAACGCGCTCCGCATCGGGAGCCGAGTCATCTACCCCACCGCGTTCCCGAAGACGGCCGCGCGACTTGCCGCCCACGGGATCTCGCTCCACCTCGTCGAGGCCGACGAGCTCGCGAAGGCCGAGGGCGCCGTCACCTGCTGCTGCCTCATGTTCGAAGCGTGAGCTCCGCCCGGACACTATGCTGGGTGTCCGGTAGCCGCGAGCTTCCGCTCGATCGCCTTCTCGCCTTTCTCGACCTGCCGTAGAGCCCCGTCGAGGACCGGGCTGACGACGAGCGCGTACACCGCGACGCTGCCCAGATGCTTGACTGTGAATGGGATCTGCCCAACGAACGCTTCACCGAACGACATATGGAACATCGCGCTCGACATGACGGGGCCGGTGACGAAATCGAAGACGAGGACCCCTACGACGCCGGAGACGAGGAACGTCGCGGCGCCGATCGACCGTCCCCGCTTCGTCAGGGCAGAGAAGACGTAGGAGAACCCGAGTCCGAGGAGGCCGTAGGTTGCTGCCGTGACGACGGTCCAAACCCCGAGGCGTTGCGATAGAACGTCAAAGAGAACCATCGCCGCGATCGGGAAGACGAGAGCCGCGACGCGGCCGCGCTTCGCGCAGGGAAGCGTGACAGCCATGATCGGGTCGTTGTTCGGGAAGAGGCGCACCCAACGAAGGGCGATCGTCACGCCGAGGCTCACAGCGAGGAGGACAAGCCTCGTCGCTGAGGCGAGGCCGATGCGAAGTCCGCGCGCAGTCACTGTCCGTCTCCTTTCTTGCCCTGTCTCTCTCGGCGGAGCATCTCCTTCTTCACGAGCACGCCGAGGTTCCGCGGCAGGTAGCCGAGCAAATCCGTCAATCGCCACTCCTCGAGGGTTGGCACGAGCTCAGGGGGCAGGTCATCTTTCTTGGGCCCCGAGAGCAGGAGCCGCGTCGTCGCTTCGTCGAACGTCGGCCCCTCGAAGATCTGATCGAGGAGCGGCCGGTTCTCGGGGCAGACTCGCTGGCAGTGGAGGCAGCCGAACAGGGCGTTGTGCCAGTCCGGCTCGATCCAGTCGGGGAACGGGACGTTGGGATCCTTCTCGTTCCAGAACGTGATGCACCGCTCGGCGTGAAGCAGGAAGCGATCGGCGGCGATTGCGCCGGTCGGGCAGGCGGCGCGGCAGGCATGGCATGACGCGCAGCAGGACAGGGTCTCCTGCGCCTGCGGCGGCACGTCGTCGCACTCGAGATCCGAGATGAACGCCGCCAGCGCGACGAAGCTTCCGAGCTCGGGCACGTAGCTGATGTTGTTGCGGCCGTAGCGGGAGAAGCCCGACATCGTTCCCAGGGTCTTGAGTGGTGCAAAGGCAGGCGCGATGGTGTGCCCGAAGGGGCTCAGGATCTCGGCAATCGCCACGGACGGCCGCGGATCGGGTGCCCGCAGGTACCCGGGTGCGGTCATCACAGTGAACCTCTCCCCGTCAAGCGTGAACTGCATGCGCACCGGGCGATCGGGTACGGCGACCAAGATCACGGACCGCGGCGTCGGAGGCTCCGGCAGGGGCTCGCTGAACAGCGGCGCGAGGTACTCCTGGTAGAAGGCCTCATCGAGCTCGCCACGCTCGTAACGGTCGACGATCGCCTGAATCGCCTCGGCGCGGCGCACAAAGGGCACGACCATGCCTCGCCACCCCAGGGCCTCGATCTTCTGGACGAGCGTTTCGACTGCAGACACGATCCCTCCTTCGAGGTCTTGTAGGGAGTCCGCCGCGCGAAAGCCGCCCCTTCCGGCGCTGTGGCGCAGTATACGAGCAGAACGGCCCGCCGCAAGGTCTAGCCCGAGGCCGCAAACGCAACGGCCCGGACGGGCGAGCCGTCGACCCCCTCGAGCTTCAGCGCGAAGGCGCCGAACCAGACGATCCCCGGCGCGTCCGGCAGAGCGCTCAGGTTGCAGAGCCCTTCAACGATCGGGATTCCGGCACCAAGCAGGATCCGATGGCTCGGGCACTTGAGCGCCGGATCGATCGGATCTGCACTCGGCGTATCGATTCCGACAAGGGCAACGCCGCGGGAGACGAGTGCACGCGCCAACTCGGGCGAGATGTGGGGGTAGGCTTCGAAGTAGGCGCGAGACTCGGGGCCGATCGTCCAACCCGTGTCAAAGAGGACGGCGCATCCGTCGAGCGACGTTGGAGGAAGAGCCCGAGCGGAGATGAAGCGCTCGCGGGTCCGGATGACGACGGCCGGACGGAAGGGAATGCCGAGGTCTACGATGTCGGAGCCGCCTGGAACGAAGTGAAGCGGGGCGTCCATGTGCGTCCCCAAATGCATGTCGAGATGCGCCAGGTGCGTCACGTGCACGCTCGGATCGCCCGCGTCGACGGTCCGAATGTCGACTCCGCCTTGGTCTCCCGGGTAGGAGAGACTGCCTGGAGTCAATCGGCGAGTCAGGTCAATGGTTGTGAACATGCCCCTCACTCTCGGCTTCGGCGCGCTCGCACACCCGCGAGCTTGCGGCGACACCTTCGCCGAAACGTGGCGCGGCTGCAACGACGCGCGGTCAGGAGAACGGGGCACACATCCGTCTCCGCGAGGCGCGAAGATCGACGCTACGGCGTGAGTCGGCTCAGCCCTCCGTCGGTGGCGACCCAGATCACGCCTCCGCCAACAGCAACGGCTTGGGTGCGGTCATCAACGAGGCCGTCCGCCGCAGTGTAGTTCGTGACGATGTCGTCCGATGCGTCGAACGGCGTTCCTCCGTCGTCGAGCACGGACACGCCGCTCCAGCCGGTTGCGACCCACTTCCTGCCCACCTCATCGATCGCGATGCCGGGATTGCAGTCGCCGATGTCGAAGCGGAGCCAGCGGTCGTCGTCCACGTCGAGGGGGCTCCCTCCATCGTCGAACGCCCAAACGCCGTCGCAGAGGCCGAACCACTTGACTCCGCTGCCGTCGATCAGTACCGAATAGCCAGAGCGTTTCCCGATCGGGGTGTTCTCGACGTACGTGGCCCAGACGTCGTCCGTCTTGTCAAACGGGGTCCCGCCGTGGTCGAGGACGCTGACCGAAGCACTCTCGTGCACCACCCAGACGAGACGGTCTCCCTCGGCGGCAATGGCGTTGGCCCGGTCCCCGGACATGCCGTCTCCGCTGGTGAACGTCGCCCAGCGATCGTCCGCCTTGTCGCGCAGCGTCCCGGCCGCGTCCAGAACCGAGATGCCCTCGCTCGTCGCACACCACACGCGACCCGCAACGTCCAGGGAAACGCCGTCGACGTAATTAGCGACCAGG
Organism: uncultured bacterium; assembly: GCA_903859225.1. Classification (GTDB taxonomy): domain Bacteria; phylum Bipolaricaulota; class Bipolaricaulia; order UBA7950; family UBA9294; genus CAIOGO01. The sequence goes on along the minus strand of CAIOLV010000088.1, from coordinate 4,366 downwards.
CCGTCCGCCGTTCTGAAGTACGTTATCGCATCATCACTTGGATCGAATGCCGTGCCCCCGTCGTCGAACGCAACGAGCCCGCCCGTCGTGCCGATCCACAACACGCCGTCAACACCTCGACAGAGTGCAAGCGGAACGCCCACGGAGAAACGAGCGATCTGACGGTCTGAGTAGGCGATGAGGCCGCCCGAGGATCCAATCCACGTCACGGCGCCTTCGGTAACCAAGACCCTGACGTCCGACGAGGGCAGCCAATCATCGACCACGTAGGGCGTCCAGGTGTCGTCGGACTTGTCGGCCGGCATCCCGCCGGCATCGAACCGATCGAGTCCCCCCGACGGAATCGCGCACCACGCAATACCCCTCTCGTCGAACGCGACCGCGCGGACACTGCTCTTGAGGAGTCCGTCCGCTGCGGTGAACGTCGTGACTCTGTCGTCACTGCGATCGAACGGCGTCGCGGCGCCTTCCAGAGCGACCAAGCCGTTCTGGTGAGAGATCCACGCCGTCCCGGCGACGTCGAACGTCACGGCGAGCGCGTTGCCACTCGTAGGGAGGCCTTGCGCGGCGCCGAAACTGATCCACGCGTCGTCCGACTTCTCGGACACGGTGCTGCGCACGTCAACGACGCTCACGCCGCCCTTCGCTGCAAACCAGGCTCGGCCGTCGTCGTCCACCGAGACGCCGTACACCGCATCGGCGAGCAGGCCGTCCACCGTTGTGAAGCTCGTCCAGACATCGTCGGACTTGTCGAACGGCGTACCGCCCGGGTCGAGCACCGACACTCCGCTCGTCGTCGCACACCAGACGCGCCCGGCTCTATCAGTGTAGATTCCGTTCACGTTTTCTCCAACGAGTCCATCCGCTGTCCAGAACGTTTGCCAGGTGTCGTCGGACTTGTCGGCGGCAGTCCCCCCGTCGTCCAGCACGCTTATCCCGCGCACCGTTCCGACCCACTTTCGGCCGAAGCTGTCGATTGCAAGGCAGGTGACCCAGTCTGAGCCGAGGCCGTCCGCTCCACTCCACGACGTCCACTGCCCAGCATCGAGGACGGCGAGCCCGCCATTCCACGACCCGAGTCCAATCCAGGGGCGTCCTGCTGCATCGACCGCAACGGCGGTGACGGAGTTGTCGGGGAACCCTTCGGGAGCGAGGTGCCGCACAAACTCAGCCCGTGCAGCGCTCCACTGAATCAACCCGCCCGTCGTGCCGACCCAGATCGAATCCCCAGCGACCGCAACGCACTGCGCGCTGTTCGAGTATGTGATGTTCTCCCATTCCGGCCCCGCGGACATCACCAGCCCGAAGGTCGGAACAGCGACCGCAGCGAGGAAAAGCGCAACAAGGAGTCTCGAGCCCATAGTCCTCCTCAGCCCGCCGTTTCCGGCAGAACCCGAGCTATCCTAGAGTCGACGCGTCTCACGGGCAAGATTGGGCGGCAGCGCGTCGGCGGAGGCTCAGCTCGTCACGGGAACGTCGAACGCGCGCAGCAGCATCACGAGGCCGGGTACGACGATCCCATCGATCGGCTGCCCCCAGGCGGCAAGGAGGTAGGCGTAGACACTGAGCAGGTCTTCCGTTGCGTTCGCGAGGGAGCGGTCGCGGTCGGCCGAGATCGCTGCTTCGATCGCCAGGCGAAGGAATCCCTGCACGTTGGCCGTCGCGCCGAGAAGAGCCACCTGCAATGAGGGGGCGAATGACCGCGCCGCAATCCAGTCGGAGAACGACGCCGCTTCCGGAAGGAGCCCGGGCGCGGCCTCGTGCGGGTCTCCCCGCAGGAGGACGATCAGGCGCTCCGCCTGCCCGTGCGCGTCGCTCACGGTCGGGGAGAAGGCGGCGACCGATGCGATCGACAGGCCAAGGCGCATTCGATCGGCAAATCCCCCAAGACGCTGCTCGATCGACGGGGGGGCCGAGTTGTCCGATTGCGCGACGCACGCTTGCCCCGCAGCGACGAGCATCGCGACGGCGATAGCGACCATGATCCTTGGCTTGTTCATCTTCGACCTCCGCTCGCTCGTCCCATCCTCTCGCCCATGCCTTCCTCCGTCCATCTCCCGGCGGTCAACAGTCGGTCAACGACCGTCGTTCAGTCGATAGCCGAACCCAGGCACAGTGACGATGACGTCGCGGCCGTCGGACCGGACGTCCGACAGTCGGCGACGCAGCAGGTAGATGTACTGCTTGATGTCGCGTGCGTCGGCGTAGGGCGAGTCGGGCCACGCCGCGGCAAGGATCTCAACCTCACTGAACACCCGGCCTGGCTCGCTCGCCAGCACCCCGAGGAGCGCGAACTGCTTCGGCGTCAGGCGCAGCGGTCGACCGGCGAACGACGCCGTGCAGCGCGACGGAACAATGACGAGGTCGCCGACCGCGATTTCGCCTTCATCAGCCGCGACCGCGGAGGGCGCATCGGTTGCGGGTCGGCGCCGACCGCGAAGGGCCCAAGCGAGCAAGCCAAGCACTCCCGCATCGAACAGCACAGCTCCGCCGATCCCCAGCAGGATGGCCTGGTGAATGGCGGACTCGGACGAGGAGACATCCACCGCCATACGCACGCGTCCGTCGGCCAACGTCATCGGAACGACCACGTCAAGGTACCTGACGCCGCCCTGCTCGCGCCGCACGACGGCCGTGCTACCTGGACCCTCCGACGGAGTGGCCGAGAGGTCGCTTCCCTCGCGGAGGACCACGCCGTTAGGCCCCACGACCTCGACCGAGAGAACGCTGCCGGCGACGAGAAAGCGTGCCAGGGTCTCGACGACATCGTCTTGGCCACGCGCGAGCCACGACTCGGCGTTGGCCGCAAAGGCTTGCGCGTAGGCGACCGTCCGCTCGCGGAACGACGCTCGAGCGAGAGACGCGTACGCGTTGAGGAACAAGCCAACGGCGAGCCCAGTACAGACCATGACGGCCGCCGACGCAGCCAAGAAGCGGGCTCGAGACCAAATCCGGTGCGCTCTCACGTCGACAGGGTAGGTCCGCCTCTCGCTCACGGCAAGGACGAAGACCGATCGTTGACGGAGCGTTGACTGCGCGCCGATTCAGACGTGACGGGACACGCCGTACGTTGCGAGCGGCGCCGGGGCGGTTCCCGCGACGCCAGGAGGAACTATGCGAAGACGGGCTTCTCTGAAAGCGGCGGCGTGCGCCGCGGCAGTCATCTCCATGCTGTTCGTGCTTCCCGTTCTGGCGGCTGAAGACGCGCCGAAGCCGCTCGAGATCACGCTCGAGCGGATGGGCGACCTCCTCACTCGCCTCGATACCGAACTCGCCGCCGTCGATCGTCCGGCGGCCGACCGGCTCGAACAGCGCGTTGAGGAAGCGGCGGGACTCGTCGAGGACGTGCTCGCGTCGCTCGGCGGCGAGAGCGACAGCGCTACGCCCCGGCAGGGCGCCGCGCGGCTCGACCTGACGCTCCATCGCCTCGTGGCGCTGCTCGAGGAGATCGTGGGCGAGCCGGGAGCTCGACCCGAGCGAGCCGGGGCGAGGACGACGCTCGAGGAAGTCCGCGCGTGGGTCGACGGCTACATCGCCGCCGCAACGTCTGGGATGAACGCCCGCGACGCCGAGCGATTCGATCGCGCCGCTCACGACCTGGCTCGCGGTCTCGCTGCGCAGCTTGCGCGCGTCGCGAAGAAGGCCCCTGCGACAGAACAGGGGAACGCGAAGCTTCCGCAGGTCGTCGCACGGCTCGAGGCTCTGACACGGCAACTCGACGAACTGCTTCTCCGCCAGGCCGCTGGGCCGAAGACGGACGCAGCGACGCCGTAGGGTGGAACGGAAGTGCGGCCGGACCCACAGGTCCGGCCGCCTTCTCCATACGCATTCTGTCGCTCACGTCGCCCGAGAGCTGACCCTCTCCTACTTGGACGCTCCGATGAACCGATCTACATCCGCCTTGAAGGCAACAAGCGAGTCAAGGTCGAGGTAGAACATGTGCCCAGACTCGTAGTACACCATCTCCACGTTCTTTCGCAGAACGGGATCGATGTTCATGTGACTGATCATGTACTCGGTCGCGAACAGGGGCGTCGCGAGGTCGTAGTAGCCCTGACCGACAAACACCTTCATGTATGGGTTCTTGGCCATCGCCGCGCGCAATTCCTCGCCCGTTGCGGGCAGAGACCCGTTTCCCCAATCCCACTTCTCGATCGCCTTGCCGCTCATCACCTCGTAGTCGAGGTCGGTCTTGATCCCGAGTTCCGCTCGCACGTACTGGTTGAGCATCGCGGTGTACGGCGGCGTGATGGCCAGCATCGACGGGTCGAACTCCGGAGTCTCGGTCACATCGAGCGCCTCGACGCCCTTGAAGCGGGAATCGATCCGGCCGACGCTCCGCTTCTCGCCGCGCAAGAGCTCCTTG
>CAIOLV010000087.1 GCA_903859225.1 uncultured bacterium | reverse complement strand
GGCGCATCGCTTCGTCCGTCCGGTAGAAGTCGGACGTCGAGCGGAGGCCGGCAGCGCGTGCGCCGTCTGCGCTGTCCAGCGTCACGCTGGCGCAGGCGTCGCGCGTCGGGCGTGGGAGCCCCGCTTCGTCGGTGTACGCGAGGGTGGCGCAATTCGTCAGTACATCACCGAGGGCCGCCTCGGAAGCGACGCGCACGTCAATCTGCCACGAGAGCACGGCGCCCGGCTCGAGGCGATCGAGCGTCCAACGCAGGGATCCCCCATCCACTGATGCCGCGGGGTTGATCGCGACGAGCGCGACGCCCTCGGGCAGGAGATCGTCGAGCGTGAGTCCGATGAACGTCTCCTCGGTCGGGTTCTCCACCTGAACCGTGTAGCGTACGAGGTCGCCGGCGCGCGTCCACGTGAGGAGACCGAGAGGGGAAGGTGGTTCGAGGCAGACGCGGCGGTCGAACACCGGAGCGTAGGTCTGTCTTCGTCCTTCCGCATCGACCGAGCGGGCGGGGATCTGCAAGTTGACGGCGTCGAGCGCCCGGTCGACATGGCGTACAAGGTGCGACTCGATGATCTGGGCGTCGGCGGCGTCGACGTAGCGGGCAGCCCGCGGCACGACGCCGACGGCGAGCGCGAGATCGAGCGGCGTCATGCACCACGCGAGGTGATCCAGTCGGCTTACGTAGAGCCCCGCAGCAGGATCCCAGAATCTTGTCTCGAACGCGAGCAGAGCCGACCGGATCTCCGCCGCGGCGCCGCCCACGAGGCGGTCGAGAGCGAGGAACGCGCTCAGGGCGCCAAGCTGACCGGAGAGCGATGGGGATGCACATTCCCGAGTGGTGGACGGAACGGCTGTCCACGCCTCGCGGTATCCGCCGCTACCGTCCCACAGCGTCGATCGCAGGAACGCCACCTCGTCGCCGAGCAGGGCGCGGGCTCGGCTGGCCAACGGATGCCCTGCTCCGAAGGTCTCGATGGTCTTCGCGAGGGCGTCCGCCATCAGACCGAGCGAGGTCGCGGAGACATCGCTCCCTGGAACCCAGGCGACATCCCTCGGCGTAGCGAGATCCGCGAGGACGCGTTCGGTCGGGCGACGATGTGCCATCTCGAGCGTTCCAAGAACGACGTCGACGAGCGCCTCGGCGCGGGCGGCGAGAGACGCAGGCTCTGCCGACACATCAGCGAAGAGCTCAGCCGCTGCAGGATCGCGGACGAGCGCGATCAGCTCGGTCAGTCCGAACAGAAGCGAGGCTTGGTCGAAGAGGTCGCTCGTTCGGTCCACGACGTCCATCCGGACGTCTTCTCCGCCCTGGGCGGCCGCATAGGCGTGCGCAACGTAGCGCACGCCCTCGGGTCCGTCGAGGACGAGATCCTCATCGAGAACGGCGAGTTTCCCGCCGACCGAGGCTGCGAGGACGCGGGCCGCGAGTTCGTCTTCTGGCGATCGGTTCGCTTCGTGCGCCAACTCCGCGATTTCCTGCGCTTCGCGCAAGAGCGTCATTCCGATCGCCGACGGCACGACGCGTGCGTCGAACGAACTGGGATTCCACGCCAAGTTCGAGGCGCCCTCTGCACCAAGGTAAGGGTCGCCGGCGTAGAACGGGACGACGATCGGCTCGAGCGCGGCGCTCGATCCAGCATCACGCGTGAAGCGCGTCGTCTTCTCAGAGAGACTGGAATAGGCGTCGAACGGCACGCCGAGTCCTGAATGGAAATCGACGGCGGCGAGGTTCGCGTCGGCATCGTCCTCCCGACCGAGGCTCGACGCCCGGATGACGTACGAGGCATACATCGCGATATCGGTCTGGTACCACGGGTCGTCGGGCAGGATTCGCAGACCGCCGCAGCTGGTCTCGGAGGCGACGTCCACGAGGCACAGCGAGCGCTGCAAGACCGGAACGAGGGCGTCCGCGTTGGCGACTTGGATCCCGAACAGCGTTCCGCGCCCATCCCCGGCCACGATGCTCGTCGTCGAAGCGTCACCCGCGTTGTCCAACTCAAGTGCCGCATCGTCGAGCACGCTGCGCACGAACGCAGCCAGTCTCCGCATGATGAGCGCACGGCGGTCGGGCTCGCTACGAGACGCAAGTTCACGCAACGCGCCGACCGCGAGGCCCATGTCCAGCGCGGTGTAGCACGGTGCGGCTCCCGCATCGTTCGGCCATCGATAGAGCCCGAATCCTTTCCAATCGTCCCACGCGTGCTGCTCGAGGAAGTCGAACGTCCGGCTCGCGGCCGCAATGTCGCCGGAGGTCAGGAGGGCGTACATGCCGGCAAACTGCGACGCGAGCTCTGTGTCTACCCCCGCGGTCGTTGAGACGGCGGCGAATCGGCCGTCCGCGCCCTGCCGGCTAGCGATGAGCGGTACGGCGCGCGTCTGGATCAGACGGAGCACTTCGGATGTCGGCCCACCCACCGGCAGCGCCGCGTCGACCGCGAGGACGAGCAACGCGACATCGACGGTCGACGCATCGACCCAGACTCCGTCAGCCGATGCGGGCGACCGACCGACCATGCGGCCGTCGGCGGCGATGTGGTAGGACGCGATGGCGTCTGCCGCACGGGAGAGAAGTGCCCGCGCGCCGGCCTCCAACGCTGTTGCGAGGTCCTGCTCGGATGCCGGCCAATCGACCTGTGCATCGTTGAGGAACTGGAGCGTTCTCGCGGCGCCCCACAGGAGGGACACCTGATCGAAGAGCACGCTTGCGCCGTCGGCGACCTCGAATTGACCTGCGTCGCCAAGCGCGCGGGTGGCGTGCGGAATGTACGAAGGCCCGCTCTCCGGCCGGACGGTGAGATCGCGATCGAGCGCGATGAGCTTGTTCGCCATGGCCTCCGCGAGCGCCCAGCCGACGTATCGCTCCTTTGCGTCCGCCGACGCGACGAGCATCTCCGCAGCCTGGGCTTGGCGCAAGAGCCCCATGCCGAGGCTGCTCCCGACGATTTCCTCGTCGACGACCGTCCACGTTCCGCTCTCGCCCCACGGAGTGTCTCGTTCGGATTGGAAGACGGGCTCCCCCGCCTCCGCCTCGAGGTAGATCCAACGTCCGTTGGGCACGACATCGTCGGCCGCAAGCCCGGCGAGTTGGCCGAGGGCGGCAAAGCGCTGTGCCAACGCTTCGTCGGCCGAGATCTGCTGCGCGCTTGCGGCCGCGACGATCCGCGGACCTTGCGCCAGGCCGACGCCGATGGCGGATAGGACGTCAACCTGCAGGAGGTTCTCGAGCGCATACCGGCCGAGGTCGCCGCGGACGGTTCGCGTCCACGTGGGGAGCAGCGTGTCGGGGAAGACGTCTCCGGGCGCCGTATCTCCGGCAAACGTCGCGAACTCCGTCGCCGCCAACATGGCGATGTCGGTCTGGAACCAGACGCGGTCCACGACGGCCGCGGTGCCGCGGCATCCGCCGGCCCCCAGGGTTTCCGCGGTCTTGCGCAGGATAGGAACGTTGACGAGCCCGCCGGCGCCTTCCACGAGCCACGAACGGCCCCGGATCGAGGCCGAGGACGCGTCATCATCGTCCGTGTCTGCGGCGACGCTCAGGTGCTGGTCGGCGGGAATCGGAGCGCCGGCCGCGTCTGTGCCCGTGGCGTAGATCTCGTTCACATAGAGGCGACCGTCCACAATGGGATCACGTACGACCGCGTCGAAGCGGATCACCAGTCGCTCACCGCGAGCCAACGTTGCGTGCAGGCCGAACGTGAGATCGTTCGACGTGCCGAGAGGATCCGCCATCGAGAAGCCGGCCGGCGTTGTGACGGTCGTCGAGCCCGGCACGTAGGCGAACTCACGCGGCAGCGAGTCGGATACATTGACGTCGTAGGCCGTTGCGGCGCCGACGTTCTCTACGACGACCTCGTAGCCGACGACGTCGCCGAATTCGATTCGGTTGTCGAAGACAGGTTGACTCAAACGGAGGACGGTGGTGATCGTCTTCGCGGTCACGAGAGCCGGCATGTCGGGCACGGCGACGAGCACGACGGCGTCCTGATCGTCGATGTCCGTGTCTCGTGGGACGTCGCCGGAGTTGTCCGCCGGGATCGCCCCGCGTCCGCCGTCGAGCCCCGCGGCAGAGAGAACGTTGCGATAGCTCGAGCCGGATGCGACTTGGCTGCCGACCTGCGCCTTGAATCGGAGCGTCAACGACGCGTTCGGCGGAAGATCGGCCTGCGTCAGCCAAAGGAGCGTCGGGCCGGGCGTCCCTGACGGATCGAGCACGAAGGCACCGATGCGCGAGGGCGATGATCCCGTCGTCGTTCCCGCCAGATAGGTGAAGGCCGGGGGCAGATCATCGCGCACGTCGACGGCGTAGGCGCTGCCCAGCCCCACGTTGGTCACGACGAGTTCGAAGGTCACGACGTCGCCCGCCGCGATCGACAGACTGGGTCCGAGGGCGCGGCCCGCGCGAGCGATGTCGACCACTCGCTTGTGCGTCACCAGCGCTGGTTGTGCCCCACTCAGACTCGCTGTGCTCGTGTCGTCGAGATCGGTATCGCCGGGAACGAGCACGTGGCTGTCCGGCGCGATCGGTGCTCCGGTGGCGTCCTTGCCCCTCGCGGTCGTTGTGTTCGTGTAGCTCGTCCCTTGGCGGATCGGGCCCGAGGCCGTGGCATCGAACGTGAGCACGATCTCCTCGCCCGCTCCGAGCGTTGCAGCGAGCAGC
>CAIOLV010000086.1 GCA_903859225.1 uncultured bacterium | reverse complement strand
GTCGACACCGTTCCTTCTCCACCCCCGTTTGAGGCGGCTAGACTCCCCATGGCAACAAGAAGTCTGCCATAGGGGTGGTGGAGAGAAACATGCTCGATCGAACACGCGTAATCGCCAGGTGCGTCGCCGTCGTTCTTCTCGTCGTCGCGCTGGGCGCCGTGGCCCAGGGTCGTGACAGGGTCGCCCTCTTCGTGCAGGCTGCGGCGGCCGTGCCGACCGCGGACCTCGAATTGGTCCGCAACTACGCCGCGCAGCAATGCTCGGTCATCTCGGGCGGAGAGACGTGCTCGCAGGGTGACCTGATGCTGGCCCAGCGGGCGGCCAACGCGTACGTCGGGAATAGTCTCACGGTCGACGCCGTGCAGCGGCTGGCGTCGAACCTCGGCGCGGACCATATCGTGATTCTGCGCATCGTCAGCTGGGAGAACGACATCACGTTCAGGCCGGAGCGCTCGCTCTTGCTGCTCGGAGCCACGTCGTTCCTAGACACGTCGCTGAAGCTCCTCATCAGTCCGCTGGGTCTCCTCTTTGGAATCGAGAGGAAGGCTTCGGTCAGCCTCTTTGCGACCGTGTTCAGTCCACGGGGGGATGTCGAGTTCACGACGACGGTTTCCGCGGACGACCGGCCGCTCTTTTCTCTGTTGACCGCGGATCCGGTGGAAGCGGCGAAAAAGGCCGTCGACGCAGCGATGTACCAAATCGTCGTGGTGCTGTAATGGAGATGCAGGCGCAAAGTGGAGGCCCGAAGGAGCGTAATCGCTGTTACAGACTTTACTAGAGGGCATCTGCTAGAGTGGAGCTGCATTCCTGCTTCGCGCAAGAAGAGAAGATGAATACGCCAACAAAGGAGGTAGCAATGAGGGTGCGTAAGGTCAGCGTCTTTGGCCTTCCCCTCCTCCTGGCGGTGGTCGTTCTCCTCGTACCGTTGATGGGCTCCGCCCAAGGAGACGGCTTCTACACTGTCAGCCAAGGGGAAACGCAGGTTCCAATCGTGCCGCTGGCGAACGCCGCGGATCCGGTCGCGTTCTACAAGGTGACGAACATGCAGTCGGCGACGGGCTTTGAGAAGCCCAACACCGCCGTGCTGTTCCTCTATCAAAACACCTTGAACGGCCAGATCTCGTTGTTCGTCATTCTCGGCGCGACCGGCGGAACCGCCGGTTCGACCAAGATCACCCTGTCGGGCGTTCCGGCGGGAGCGAAGTTCCAGGTTCAAGATGATGGTGCCGGGGACTTCCGGGAGGCATGGGCTCTGACGCCGCCGACCGGCAGCGTCTCGTGGACTTGGGACCAGGGCCGCGGCGACGGCATGGTGCTCGGGCCGCTGGGTGTCGACTTCCAGCTGTCACTGTTCCCGGAGTTCACCGCCGGAATCACCGCGGTGCAGTTCCTGTCCGGTTCCCGGGCGGCCCCGCAGACGATCACGTTGGACCGCGTCAACCCGATCGTGATTGGAGCGGCGCAAGACCAGCCGCCGACGGTGTCGTTCTCGGTTTCGACCGCGGACGCTCGCGTCAACCAGCCGATCACGTTCGACGCCTCGGCGTCGCGCGATCCAGACGGACAGATCGTCAAGTACGAGTGGGACTTCAATGGGGACGGCGTCTTCGATCAGACGACCACCGCCTCGACGGTGAGCTACACCTACGCGGCGAGCGGTACGAAGAGCGTCACCGTGAGGGCCACCGACAATGAGGGCGCGACGGCTCGCGCCACGCAGACGGTCAATGTAGGGGACCTCGCGGTCCGCGTCACGCGCACCATCTCGACGTCGGCGGCGTTGCCGGGGAGTACGTTCCTCGTCATCGTCCGCATGGAGCCGCAGATGGACGTCGCCGGCGTCGGCCTGCAGGAGAACCTGCCCGTCGGCTGGCAGATCAAGCCACTCGAGAATGCCGGTGCGGCGTTCAAGCGATCGACCGTGCAGTGGATCTTCGTAGATCAGATCCGCGCCAACACGACCAAGGTCATCTCCTACGAGCTGACCGTTCCGCCTGCGTCGCAGCTTATGACGTCAACGATGCCCGTCTGCTTCACGCTCACGGGAACGTTCCAGGCGATGACGCCGTTCATGGAGATCCCGGTCGAAGGCGATGCCAAGGTCGAGGTGTCTTCGTGCCTGCCGCTCAAGGAAGCGGTGGCGCACCTCGTTCCGCGAGTGGGCGTCGACGGCGAGGACACTGTCGATCTGCGGCTGTCGCAGAAGATCGACTCGCAGCAGCTCGCGCGAGCGCTCGAGATGTGGCAGAACGACGAGTCGGTGCCCTGGACGTGCGGAGCGACGATCAGTCTGGAACAGATGAAGGAACTGTCGGCGTACGCGTACACGTGCACGCCGGTCGACCTTCCGTTGCCGCTCGTCCCTGCGGCGCACATCAACGCCGTGCGCACGATCCTCGCGCCGGTACCGTGCAATAACGTTCTCTTGAACTACACGGGCCCGGGCGGAGATCGAGCCGGTAGCACCTTCACCGTCAAGGTGGAGATCTGGGCGGACCAGGACCTCTATGGCGTCGGGCTGAACGAAGACGTTCCCGCCGGGTGGAAGGTCATCCCGGTGGAGAATGACGGCCTGACCTACAAGCGGTCGCGAACCGAGTGGGTCTATCCGACGAAGCTCCCGGCGGGCGTCATGAAGACGATCATCTACCAGGTCGAGGTTCCTCAGACCGAGGCGGTGGAGATCGCGTCCAGCGATCCATGCTACGCCTCGAGCAATGATCTCTACGGCGTGGTGGATTCGGCGCTGCCGTGCATGGACACGACGGTGACCGGCGACTCGGGCGTGGACGTGAGCGAGTGCGTGTCTGTCCTCGTCGCGATCTCCCGTTGGGATGTGCTGCATGACCAGCTGGACATCACGTTGTCCGACAAGATCACGTTCCTGCAGGTGCAGCGAGCGATTGCCTTCTGGTTGGAGGACGAGGTGGTTCCGTGGACCTGTGGCCAAACCGTGGGCTACCACATGCTGAAGGAGATCATCGCCTACTGGCTCACTGGCACGAACATCTGCGATCCGCTTCCGCCGGTGCCGAGCGGCCCCTGCGACCCGGACGCATCCGTGTGCAGTGGAAGCTAGCGGAATCGGGCGCACCGAGTGCGCCCGACCGAGGAGATGATTAGCCATGAGAACGACCACAAATGCGGCGAGGGGGAAACCCCTCGCCGTAGCTCTTCTCTTCCTGTTGTTGGCGTGTACCTCTGGGGTGGTGTGGGGCGAGGGGTCGCTGCAGGTAGAGCAGTCAATGAGCCCGGCGCAAATCAACGTTGCCGGGGTAGGCACGAAGCCGGACACGGCGACGGTCAGCATGTCCCTGCTCGGGCAGGGAGGGATCGAGCGCTATCCGCTCGACTGTGTCGTGGTGATTGACACCTCGGCGTCGGCCCAGCTCGGTGACGCGAAGGCGTTTGCCTTCGATCTCATCGGACGGCTCGCGGGTGGGGACCGCGTGGGCGTCGTCGCCTTCGGGACGACGGCAGAACTTGTGGTTCCGCTCACCCCGGACAAGATGGAGGCGAAGCTCGCCGTCGGGAACCTCAAAGAGGACACCAAGTCCGCTCTCGGGTCCGGTCTGCTGCTTGCTCGGCAGGAGTTGCAGCGGTACGGGCGGGAGGAAGCCGTCCTGGCCATCGTCCTGATCGCGGACGGCCAGAACAACGTCGGCACCGCGCCGACGATCGAAGGCATGGTGGCCGGCGAGACGGGAATTCGCATTGTGACGGTCGGGCTCGCCCCGATTATCAACCGGACTCTGCTCACGGGTCTGGCGGAGCAATCTGGCGGCGTCTTCGTACAGAGCTTGTCCAGTGAGGCCGTTGACGTGATCGCACAGCATCTCGCAATCACGGCCGCGGCGACGGACGTGACCATCACGAAGCACGTTCCAGCGGGTTTGCACTTCGTCGGCGCGGCCCCCACGGCCACGCAGACGCGCGCCGAGCGCGACGGATCGACGACCGTGACGTGGCGCATCGCAGAGGTTGGACTCGGGCAGATCGTGCGGATCGATGCCAAGTTCGATGCGCCCGCGAAAGGGAGCCTGCCCACGGACGATCTTTCGAAGGTGACCTATCGTGACTTCCGCGGCGTCATGCGGGAGGCGGCGCTGTCGCCACTCGTGCTGTCCGTCATCATGCCGAATCGTGATCCTGTTGCGGCATTCGCGTTCGAACCGAGCGCGCCGACCGCGGGCGCGCCGGTCACGTTCCGCGACCAGTCACGGGATATCGATGACGACGACCAGGTCCTCGGATGGCAGTGGACCTTTGGCGACGGGACGACGAGCGACGTTGCGCGACCCGAGCATCGATACGCGGCGGCCGGCACGTACACCGTATCGCTCCGCGTGTTGGACGGGCATGGCGCGGAGTCCGAGGCCACGACGCGCACCGTCGTGATCGGAAACGGGTTGCCGGTTCCGAGCTTCGTCTTGCGCGAACCGGGGACGCTCCGCGCGCTCGACGCGGCGCTGATCGGCGTTGACGTGCTACTGGATGCAAGCGGTTCCTACGACGTGGACGGGACGATCGCACGCTACGGATGGGATCTGGACGGCGACGGCGACATCGACGAAACGTCGACGAAGCCATCCCTCTCGGTATCCTTCCCCGCGGCGGGCGACTACGTGGTCGGCCTGACCGTCACGGACGACTACGGCAACGTGGCGGCGACCACGGCGACGTTCGCCGTCGTGTCGAGTGTGACCGCGGAACGCATGGTAGACACCTACCTGCCGAACGACGAGACCATCGCCGGAGCTGTGGTGCAGGTGACGATCGTCGTCTCGGCCAACGCGTCGCTCGATGGCATGGCCGTCAGCGAGACCCTGCCGACAGGATGGACGTTCCGCTCCGTTGAAGCGGATGGCGCGTCCGTGAAGACAACGTCGACCTCCGCGGAGTGGGTGTTCCCGGAGCGACTCACGGGTGGCACACAGAATTCGAAGCGGGAGATTCGCTACGAGCTCACCGCGCCGAGCGCGGCGCCGACCGAAGAACGACAATTCGTCACGCTGCGAGGCAGTATCAGCAGCTCGTCACCGCGAGTCTCCGAGACGACGTTGGGAGAGGACAAGATCACGCTCCTCAAGTACCTGTCGATCCCGGTCGCGATCTCGTGTTGGAACACCCAGACGTCGGCCGTCGACCTGAAGCTTGGGGTCGGGGGCAAGATCGCGTTCGATCAAATCCAGAAGGCCATCCAGCTGTGGTTCTCCGGTGGTGCCGTGCCGCAAACAGACAACAGGACCATCGACCTCCGCACGTTGGAGGACCTCATTGCCTATTGGCTGACCGGAAGCTCGGTCTACGACCCGCTCCCATAAGGGGAGCGGGTCGCGGATCCGCCCTCTCGGGAGGGACGGCGGGTCCGCACCCGGATGGGAAGAAGGAGGGGGCATGCGAAGAGGGATTCGCATCGGTTTCATCGGGTTGCTGATCGCTGCCGCCAGCGTGTGCGCTGCGTCCGCTGCGTGGGTGGCGGACTTCACGCCGTCGACGTGGAACCCTGCGGTGGGGGATGTAGTGAACTTCTCGGTCTGCGATTCTTGCCTTGGCGCAGGAGCCGTTTACCGCTACCTCTGGGACTTCAACAACGACGGGGTTGTGGACGCTGAAACGGACTCGACGAGTGCCGCGTGCACGTTCAACGCGTCCGGCTTCTACGAGGTCAAGTTGACGATTCGCGACGCGGGTGGCCGCGAGCAGACGAGGACGAAGGGCATCGTCGCCGGGAGCATGCCGGCCTATGGAATCCGGCAGGTTATCCTCCAGGATGACGGGGCGGTGTTCGTGTCGACCACGTTGATCGTCACTGCGTCGACTGCGGCTCCGTTCTTGGTCGAGAAGGTTCCCGCTGGATGGCAGCTCGAGGTCGTGGATGCCGGCGGGGCGGTCACCAAGATGAACAGCCAGGAGCATCAGCTCGAGGTCGGCTGGCTGAGCCAGGCAGAGCCTGGGGACGAGCTCGTCTTCACGTATCGCCTCTACTCGAACTACGCGTCGCAGACCAAGACGTTGTCGGGCGAGATCAGTGGGTATGTGAGCGGATCCCGCTTTGCCAGCCCGGTGTGCGGGGAGCTGGCCGTGCCGTAGGCCTCTTGACAGAACACAGCGTGGATGCGGGCGGCCCCGCTAGGGGCTGTCCGCTTTTTCTTTGGCTTTCTCGGCTTCGGCCTCGGCGCGTTCCTGTGCTTCCTCCGCAGTGCGACCGACGCGGCCGCTCTGCCACAACGCGACGCCGAGCAGAGCGAGCATGGCAAGCGCCAGTCCCAGCGCGGCGGGGAATCCGAGGACGGGACGAACAAGGATCCCGACGGCGGGCGCTCCCAATGCGACGGCGGCCGTGCCGAGCGCCTGGAGAGCGTAACGCGTCGTGATGCGGCGTCGGCCGCCAGGCGGGAGTGCGGAAAAGAGGCGCTGCATGGTCACTGCGTCCCACGCGAAGAGGGCCGACGTCGACGCAGCGAGCGCCAGGAGGATATCGCCTCGCACGGCGACGATCGCCGCGCCCACGAGGGCGAGGAAGAGGAAGAGGCCGTGCACTGGCGTCTTCGGGCGAGCGATGAGAACGACGACCCAGAGAGCGCCTGTCAGCGCGGCGGCCAGCGGTTCGTAGAACGGGCCGCTCGCGGCGAAGGCGAGTCCAAGGAGTCCCGAGGAGACGACAGCGAGGACGATGCCGGCGGTGCTCAATGGACCCTCCTCTCGGCACGGTCGAGTCTCGCGGCCCGAATGGCCGCGGCGAGGGGCTGGCGAACGCTCCACGGGACGACGTGGACGCCAAGGGACTCCATGATGCGGAAGTCGATCGCCATCTCGAGCCTCCGCGCCCGTGTGGCCATCTCGAGTGCGTCGTCCGGAGGCTGAGCCTGCCGTTCCAGTTCGAGGGAGTCGGCGTAGATGACGAGCACCGAGCATCCGCGGGCGCGGAGCTTGGCGGCCACCAGGGCGTCGCCAGCTCGCGACAGCGGACTCACGACGACGATTTGCGATCCGCTCGGCAGCATTTGGAGAGGCAAGTTCGCCAGGTCCTCGAAGGCGAAGCTTCTTGCGGGGTGCGCACGGGCGATCGTTCCCAGGATCTTCTCCAGGTGGAAGCGACCGCCTGCCGGCTGGATCCAGTCGACCGTCTGGCCGTACAGGAGGAACCCGACGCGATTGCCCTGGCGGATGAAGTG
>CAIOLV010000085.1 GCA_903859225.1 uncultured bacterium | reverse complement strand
CTGGCGACCATCGTTCGCTCGACTCTCGGCCAGGACACGGTGTCGTATGAGGACGTCGCAGGGAAGAACGGACCGTTCGCCGCAGTGTCGATCGACGCGGCGACGCGCTACTCGGCGGAGGACGCCGAGGTTGTGCAGAGACTCTACCCCGTGCTGACGCGCGGTCTGCGTGACTCCGGACTCGTACGCCTGTTCGAGGACGTCGAGATCCCTCTCCTGCCGGTGCTCGCCAGAATGGAACGAAAGGGCATTCTCGTCGACTGCGCCGTGCTCGCGGAGCAGGGCACGGAGCTCCGGCGCGACCTGGCACTCCTCGAGTTCGACCTCTTCGACATCGCCGGCGGCCCGTTCAACCCGAACTCCCCGAAGCAGGTGGCGGAGATCCTGTTCGAGCGCCTCAAGCTCCCGGTGCTCGCACGGACGAAGACCGGGCCGTCGACGAGCTCCGAGGTGCTCGCCGAGCTCGCGGTGGCCCACCCTCTCCCCGGGAAGCTCATCGCCTACCGCGAGGTGATGAAGCTCCTGACGACCTACATCGAGCAATTGCCGAAAGCGGTCAACCCGCGTACAGGCCGGATTCACACGAGCTTCCATCAGACGTCGACCGCGACCGGACGCCTCTCGTCCTCGGACCCGAACCTCCAGAACATCCCGACGCGCACCGAAGTCGGCGGCCGCATCCGCCAGGCCTTCGTCGCCCCGGACGGTGCCGTTCTCCTCGGCGCCGACTACTCGCAGATCGAGCTTCGCGTGCTGGCGCACATGTCGGAAGACGAGAACCTGATCGCTGCCTTCGCAGACGGCCTCGACCTCCACCGTCTGACGGCCAGCGTGGTCTTCTCGGTGCCGGAAACGGCGGTCACGCCAAGCCAACGTGACGCCGCAAAGCGGATCAACTTCGGGATCCTGTACGGAATCAGTCCGTACGGTCTAGCAAAGGAGATCGGCGCGTCCGCGGGTGAGGCCAAGGCGTACATCGACCGCTTCTTCACCGCGTATCCTGGCGTGCGCGCGTTCGTCGATGAGTGCGTTCGCCGGGCGACCGAGACGGGATACGCCGAGACGCTCCTCGGAAGGCGCCGTCCGTTGCACGACATCGGATCACGCAACGCGGCACGCCGGAACTTCGATCGCCGCAACGCGGTGAACACCCCCATCCAAGGCAGTGCGGCCGATTTGATCAAGCTCGCGATGATCGACATCGACCGGCGGATCGCAGCCGAGGCATGGCCCGCGTCCATGCTCGTCCAAATCCACGACGAACTCGTGTTCGAGGTTCGCGAGGAGGCGGCCGACGAGGTGGCCTCGGCCATCCGGACGTGCATGGAGACCGTGCTCCCGTTGCGCGTTCCGCTCGAGGTCAAGGTGTCGATCGGCTGTCATTGGGGTGAGATCTGAGGGCGCCCCACGGCGGGCGTGAAGCCTCTGCGCGAAACTCGCGGGCCCGGCCCGTGTAGGTTCATCGAGAAGGGCGGAGGAACATGACGAAGTGCTTCGGATGGCGCACAGGAATCGTCGTTGCGGTCTTGCTGGCCGCACCGGCCTTTTCCCGCACGGATGTCGGCGTGTGGAGCACCGAACCTTCATCCGAGGCCGCGGCTCGTGGTGGCGTGATCGCAGCATCAGACACCGCCCGAAAGGCAAAAGGGAGCAACAACGTTGTGCTCGCCGAGGATGAGGCGCCGCGCGTCGCCGTGACGGAGTTCGACGACAAGAGCCACGCGCGGATCGACCATCTCGGCTCTGGATTCGCCGACAAGCTGGCCGATCGATTGGCCGAAGGCGGGGTTCACATTGTCGGCCGGGGCGAGATGGATTCCCTGATGCAGGAAGAGGGGCTCGATCCAACCTCGCTGGACGACCTCTCGCTCGCCGCCCGGGAACTCGGTGTCGACCTGCTCGTTACCGGGACCGTGGAGAGCTTCGTCATCGACACAACGACGCTCGACCTCGGGCTCGTGCGCTTGACGAGCGCGGAGGCGCGCGTCGACGCAACGGCGGAGCTGATCGATCCATCCGCCG
>CAIOLV010000084.1 GCA_903859225.1 uncultured bacterium | reverse complement strand
GTGCCGACGCGGCGACCCTCGGAGAGGGCGCGGAGGGCGCCCGGCTGGCTGAAGTCGAAGATCTCGATCGGCAGGCGGTGCTCGCGGCAGATTTCGACGGCCACCTGGTCCATCACGCCGTATCGGGCGGCGAGGAACTCGTCGAACGACACCTGCTGGAGGCGTTTCGCCGTGGGATCGACGGCGGGGTCGCGATCATAGAGCCCGGCGACGTTCGATGCTTTGGCGAGGAGGTCGGCGCCGACGGACACCGCGCGCAGAGCGGCCGCGGTGTCGGTCGTGACGAGGGGGCTTCCCGTGCCGCCGGCGAAGATGACGATGGCGCCGTGGTCCAGCGCTCGCCTCGCGTCGCGTGCCGACACCGGATCGGTCAGCTCCGTCTGCACTGCGGACTGCACGAAGACGTCGCGGCCGCAGGCCTCGAGGTACGTGCGGAGGGCGAGCGCATTCAGCACTGTCGCAAGCATGCCGAGCGTGTCCGCCTCGACGCGATCGAGGAGCTCGCTCCGCGCGCCGCGTAGGATGTTGCCGGCGCCGACGACGATGGCGATGCCAAAAGAGACGGGCGCGATCTCCGCTGCGATGCGCTCAAGCGCCGCAGGAGAGAACGCGCCCTCGGGTCCTTTGAACGCCTCACCGCTCAGCTTGAGGAGGATGCGGTTCGGCGCGGCGGCCATTCGTCTACTTCCCGACCTCGAAGCGGACAAAACGCTTCACGCGGATGTTCTCGCCTGTCCGGGTTCGCAGGTCGGCGAGGAGTCCCTCGACCTTGACGGTCGGATCCTTGGCGAACGACTGCTTCACGAGGCACTGCTCATCGTAGAACCGGTTGATCCGGCCTTCGATGGCCTTCTCGACGATGTTGGCCGGCTTGCCCTCGCTCTCGAGCTGCTTGCGGTAGACTTGCTTCTCCGCATCGAGATCCGCCGCCGGGACGTCCTCCGGCGCAATGTAGCGCGGGTTCGACGCCGCGATGTGCATCGCCAAGTCCCTGGCGAGGCGCACGAACTCTTCGCTCTTCGCGGCGAAGTCCGTGTTGGCGGTGAGCTCGACCATGGCGCCGATCTTGCCGCTATGGTGCAGGTAGCACTCCACGCGGCCCTCGTTAGCCTCGCGCCCTTGGATCCCCATGAGTTCAAGGCCCTGCTCTCTCAAAATCTGTTTGGCGCGCGCAAAGTCGCCGCAGGCCTCGGTGAGGGCCTTCTTGCAGTCCATCATTCCAATGCCCGTCTCGACGCGCAGCTTGTTAACTTCGTCGGCTCGTATGGTGGCCATGGCCTACTTATCCTCTTCCGTCTCGACGTTGACTTCGACGGCCAGCGTCTCCAGGAGCGCTGACTCATCGATCGGCGTCGGTTCCTCGACCTCGGTTGCTGTCGCCGCAACAGGGCGCGGGGTGTCCGGAGCATCTTGGCGCCCCTCGCGGCCTTCGAGCACGGCATCGGCAATCCGCGCCGTGATCAGCTTCGTTGCCTTGATCGCGTCGTCGTTGCCGGGGATCAGGTAGTCGATCGGATCAGGATTGCAGTTCGTGTCGACGATGGCAATGACCGGAATCCCGAGGAGGTTCGCCTCGTGGACCGCGTTCACCTCGACGTCCGGGTCGATGATGTAGAGGATGTCGGGGCGGCGCTCCATGTGGCGAAGACCGTCGAGGTTGCGCTGCAGCTTGGACAGCTCGCGGCGCAGCTTGCTGGCTTCCTTGTTCGGCATGTGCTCGACGGTCCCATCTTCGACCATCGCTTCCATCTTCTTCATGCGCTCAATACTCAATCGGATCGTCGTGAAGTTCGTCAGCGTGCCGCCCAGCCAACGACGGTTGACGAAGTGGGCGCCGCAGCGCAGGGCTTCCTCGGCGATCGTGCCCTGAACCTGCTTCTTCGTGCCGACGAAGAGCACTTCTCCGCCGGCCGCAACGCGGTCCCGGACGGAGTAGTACGCCTTCTTGAACATGTCCACGGTCTGCTCGAGATCGATAATGTGAATCCCTTTGCGCTCCGTGAAGATGTAGCGCGCCATCTTGGGGTTCCACTTTCGGGTGCGGTGCCCGAAGTGGACTCCGGTCTCGAGCAACTCCTTCATGGTTAATACTTCCACATCACCCTCCGAGGTCTAGCTTTCATGTGGCGGGAGTATAGCCGTCCCGCAACGCACCTTCAATGCATGCGTTGGGCGTTCTCCTGCAGTTGGCATGCCCCTTCGCCGGGACCGTTGGGCGGGTCCGCGAAGACGATCGTAGACTGCCCTCCGGGGTGCGATGAAACAACCTGACGGGTCCCCTGCTGCAAGCGACGGCGTCCGCGAACTGCCCAAGAATGTCGAGGCGGAACAGCTCCTTCTCGGCGCTGCCCTGCTCAGTCCGGTGGACAGCGTCCCGCTCTTGATCGAGCGTCTCACGCCGGAAGTCTTCTATCTCCAGAAGCATCGGGTGATCTTCCGCGTGATTCGCGAGCTGTTCTCAAGCGGGGAGCCGGCCGACATCATCGCCGTGGCCAACCGCCTGGACGAGCTGGGGGACATGGAGCGCGCCGGGGGGCGTCTCTACCTGAACGAGCTCCTGTCGGGCGCCGCGTCGGCGACGTCGGTGGAGTACTACGCCGGCATCGTCCGTCGCAAGGCCGTTCTCCGTTCGCTCATCGAGGCGGGCGGCCAGATCACCGAGTACGGCTACGACGAGGTGAGCGAGACCGACGAAGTTCTCGACCGCGCAGAGTCGCTGATCTTCCAGATTACGGAGTCGAGCCTTGATCGCTCGTACTTCCTCGTCAACGATTTCCTCTACGAGCACATCGGCTCGCTCGAGGAACTGCACCGCGACCCGGACAAGCACACGTTGCGCGGCTTCTCGACCGGCTTCCGTGAGCTGGACGAGCTGACGTCGGGACTCCAGCGCTCGGACCTGATCATCATCGCCGGGCGCCCCGGGACGGGAAAGTCGAGCCTCGCCCTGAGCTTCGCGCGGCAGGCGGCGATCCGGGACCGTGCCGCGATCGCCGTCTTCTCACTCGAGATGACGAAGGAACAGCTGCTCGAGCGCCTCTTGTGCGGCGAAGCGAAGGTCAGCCTGCACCGCCTGCGGGGCGGGTATGTGCCGGCGCCGAAGTGGCGCGACATCGCGAGTGCGGCGAGCAAATTCCAGAAGTCGACGATCGTTATCGACGACACACCCGGCGTGTCGGTACTCGAGATCCGCGCCAAGGCGCGGCGCATCGCCGCCCAGTACGGATTGGACATGATCATTGTGGACTACCTGCAGCTCGTCGAAGCGGGCATTCGCACCGACTTGCGCGAGCAGGAGATTGCCTACATCTCGCGCTCGCTCAAGAAGCTTGCCCGCGAGCTCAACGTGGCGGTCGTCGCAGTCTCGCAACTGAGCCGCGCGGTCGAGCGCCGCGAGTCGAAGCGGCCGATGCTGTCCGACCTCCGCGAAAGCGGAGCGCTTGAGCAGGACGCCGACGTGGTCATGTTCATCTATCGCGAGGACTATTACGCCCAGCCTTCCGAGTCCGCCGACTCCTCAGGGCAAGGCGCCGGAGCCGAGGCGGAGATCATCGTGTCCAAGCAGCGCCACGGCCCTCCGGGCACCGTGCGCTCCTATTTCAACAAGGCGTACGCGAGCTTCTACCCCCTCACCCCCGACGACACCGGCGGCGCCCGTGGCGGCGGCTGAGGCCCGCGCAGGTTGGACGTATAATCCGGTTTACGACTCTTGTAGGTTCGATGGAGGCATCCATGACGTACCCGGCGGCGTTTCGCTACACCAAAGAACATGAGTGGGTAGAGATCAAGGGGAAGCAGGCCCGCGTCGGCATCACCGACCACGCCCAGGCGGAACTGGGGGACGTCGTGTTCGTCGAGCTCCCGTCGATGGGCACGGTCGTGAAGAAGGGCGGCCATCTTGGCACCGTCGAGTCCGTGAAAGCCGTCAGCGACGTGTTCTCCCCGTTGAGCGGCAAGGTCGTGGCGGTCAACGACTCCCTCGAGAGCTCGCCGGAAATGGTGAACCAGGCTCCGCACGCGGAGGGGTGGATCGTCTTGCTCGAGATCTCCGATCCGTCCGAGGCGAACGGCCTCCTCGACGCGGCGGCCTACCAAGCGCTGATCGCCTGAGAATTCCCTCGCCATGCGCTACCTTCCGAACGCCGACGCCGATCGTCGGCAGATGCTGAAGTCGATCGGGCGAGAGAGCATCGACGAGCTCTTCTCCGACATCCCAGAAGAGGTGTTGGCGAAATTCGAGCCTCTGGGGCTCGCGCCGCGGAGCGAACTCGAGGTGTTGGGCGAACTCACTCGTTGGGCCGAGGCGAGCGACGCTGCGAAGCGTGTATCGCTCCTTGGCGGCGGCATCTACGACCACTACGTGCCGCGCATCGTCGGGCACATCCTCGGGCGCTCCGAGTTCTATACCGCGTACACGCCGTACCAGCCCGAGATCAGCCAGGGCACGCTCACAGCCATGTTCGAGTTCCAGACTCTCGTGTGTGAGCTGACGGGGATGGAGATCGCGAACGCCTCGATGTACGACGGGGCGACCGCGCTCGCCGAGGCCGTGCTCATGGCGGACCGCATCCGCAAGCGGCGGCGCGTCGCCGTCGCGGCCAACCTCCTGCCGCAGTTCCGACGGGTTCTCGCGACGTACGCCTGGGCGGCGGGAATCGAGCTGGTCGACGTTCCCTTCGACGCGTCCGGGCGCTGTGCGTGGGATCGAGCACCGCATGACGTTTCGGGACTCGTCGTGCAGTCCCCCAACGCGTTCGGAGTGATCGAGTCGCTCGGCGGCCTGAAGGCCGCGCTGGGCGACACGCTCCTTATCGTCGTCACGTATCCTCTGGCGCTCGGACTCCTTGAGCCTCCCGGCGCGTTCGGCGCCGACATCGTGGTGGGGGAAGGTCAGTCCCTCGGCCTGCCAATGGGCTTCGGAGGGCCGTTGTTGGGGCTCTTCGCGACGAAGGGTGAGTACCTCCGTCAGCTTCCCGGCCGAGTCGTCGGTCGCACCGTCGACGCCGATGGGAAGCCCGGCTATACCATGGCTGCGCAGACACGGGAACAGCACATCCGCCGAGAACGCGCGACGTCGAACATCTGCACGAACTCCGCGCTCTGCGCCCTGGCGGCGACCGTCTACTTGGTGAGCATCGGAGCGGACGGACTGCGGCAAGTGGCCGAGTTGAACCTGGCCAAGGCGCACTATCTGGCGGACGGGATCGGACGACTGAAGGGAGTGAGACTCGCGTTCGACGGCCCGTTCTTCAACGAGTTCGTCGTCCGGCTGACGGAACCGGCAAGCGCCGCGCGGCGTCGACTTGCCGACGCGGGGTTCCTCGTCGAGGATCCGAACGAACTGGAGTCCCTCGGCGTCAAGAACTCCCTGCGCATCGCGGTGACGGAACAACGCTCGCGGAAGGAGCTCGATCGAGTGTTGTCCGTCCTGGGAGGAAAGCGATGAAGGTCCTGTTCGATCACGCCTTACGAGAAGGGGCGGGCGGCCTGTTCCCCTCAAGCGACGTGCCGGCCCGGACGCCGAGCGATGTGCTCGGCAGCGACCTCGTACGGGCGCGGGCGCCGCGCATTCCCAACCTCTGCGAAGGGGACGTCGCGCGTCACTATACGGCGCTCTCGAAGCTGAACTACGGAGTCGACGACGGCATCTACCCGCTCGGCAGCTGTACGATGAAGTACAACCCGAAGCTGAACGAGGACGTTACGCGCCTGCCAGGGTTTGTGGGCGCCCACCCGCGGGCCGACGAGGCCCTGAGCCAAGGGACGCTCGGCCTCCTGTACGAGCTCTCGGGGCTCCTGCGGGGAATCTCCGGCATGGCCGCTGTCACCCTGCAGCCGGTCGCCGGCGCGCACGGCGAACTCACCGGTATGTTCCTGTTCAAGCGCTACTTCGAAGAGCGCGGCGAACCGGGTCGGACGCGCGTGCTCCTTCCTGATTCGGCGCACGGCACGAATCCCGCTTCTGCGGCAATGGCCGGATTCTCGGTCACCGAGATCCGATCGAATGACCGCGGCACGGTCGACCTCGATGCCCTGCGCGCGGAGCTCGACTCAACCGTGGCCGGCATCATGCTCACGGTTCCGAACACGCTCGGCATCTTCGAAGAGAACATCCTCGAGGTCACTCGTGCGGTGCACGATGCCGGGGGGCTGTGCTATTTTGACGGCGCCAACCTGAACTCATTCATCGGGCGAGCGCGTCCGGGAGACATGGGCGCCGACGTCTTCCACTTCAATCTGCACAAGACCCTGTCGACGCCGCATGGCGGCGGCGGGCCGGGGGCCGGCGCGGTGGCCGTGTCCCAGCCGCTCGTCGACTACCTGCCGGTGCCGTGGATCGAGAAGATGGGAGAGACGATCCGCCTCGACTGGGATCACCCGAAGTCGATCGGCAGCGTGCACTCGTTCTACGGCAACTTCCTTGTGGCGGTGAGGGCCTACGCCTACCTGCTGCAGCTGGGAGACGCCGGACTGCGCGCGGTCAGCGAGAACGCGGTTCTGAACGCGAACTACCTTCAGGAGCGCCTGAAGAAGACGTACCCGCTTCCGTACGACCGCTTGTGCAAGCATGAGTTCGTGCTGTCGGGGGAGGGCCTGCCGAATCACATCTCGACGCTCGACATCGCCAAGCGGCTGATCGACTACGGCGTCCATCCGCCGACAATCTACTTCCCGCTCATTGTTCACGAGGCGTTGATGATCGAGCCGACGGAGACGGAAGGGCGCGAGTCCCTGGATCGGTTCGCCGAGATCCTCGAAGCCATTGCAGTGGAAGCGCGCGAGCGCCCCGAGCTTCTGCATGACGCCCCGACTCGGGCTCCAGTTCGCCGGCTGGACCAGACGCAGGCGGCACGGAACCCGATCCTGACGTATCCGTTCGACAAGTCGTAGCCGTCCCCAGCTCAGTGGGCGAGGCGCGCGGCGATCGCCGCCGCGGCCTCCTCGCAGACGGTGTCTGCGAGCTCGCGGTTGTCGGCCTCCACGAACACGCGCACCATCGGCTGCGTGCCGGACGGCCGGAGGATAACGCGGCCGCGGCCGGCCAGCCTCTCCTGGGCGCGGCGTGCTACCTCTACGAGAGGCACGATCTTGGCCGCGTCGATCGACGGGCACGACACGTTTCGCTGACTCTGCGGGTAGAGCGGGATCCCCTGCGCAAGCGCTTCCAGACTCTCCCCGGCGTCGTGGGCGATCTCGAGCAACTGCACTGCAGTCAGGATCCCGTCTCCTGTTGGAGCGTGGTCAGCGAAGATGATGTGTCCGGACGGCTCGCCGCCGAGTCGGGCGCCGTGCGAGAGCATGGCTTGCGCGACGTGGCGATCCCCGACGGGCGTGCGGACCATGCCGATGCCGTGGTCACGTAGGAACTGCTCGAGCCCGAAATTCGAGAGCACCGTGACGACCACGAGTGGAGGACAGAGAGGCCCCTTTCGTGATCGATGCACCGCGGCGATCCCGATGACCTGGTCGCCGTCGATCGTCTGCCCCTGGGACGAGACGAGAAGGACGCGATCTCCGTCGCCGTCGAAGGCGATGCCCAGGTCGGCACGTTCGCGCAGCACCACCTCGCGGACCGACTCCAAGTGGGTCGATCCGCAGCCGACGTTGATTCGTTCCCCGTCCATCTCCGTGTGGAGTTCGATCACGCGCGCGCCGAGGTGGCGGAACACCCGCGGAGCGATCGAGCCTGTCGCGCCGTAGGCGCAATCGACGACGAGCGTCAGGCCGGAGAGGTCCACGTCGTCGCTGTCAATGGTGCCGGTGAGAAACGCCGCGTAGCGCGTCGCCGCTGCGTCGACCGACCCGATTCGTCCGATTCGCCGCGCCGGCGGCAGAGGGGCTCCGAGCGCCGTCTCCACAAGCTCTTCCTCTTCCACCGTGAGTTTCTGGCCATCCTTTCCGAAGAACTTGATCCCGTTGTCCTCCGGAGGGTTGTGCGACGCACTCAGGACCGCGCCGAAGTCCGCGCCTTCATCCTTGATCAGAAAAGAGATGGCGGGAGTGGGAATGATGCCGGCAAGGCCGACGTCGATGCCAGCCGATGCGAACCCTGCGGCGAGCGCCGCCTCGAGCATCGGGCCGCTGGTTCGGGAGTCTCGGCCGATGATGACGCGGCCGCCCCGAGGCAAGAGCGCGGCCGCGGCCGCACGAGCCAACGAGACGGCAGACTCCGGCAAGAGATCTGTGTTCGCAATGCCGCGCACTCCGTCGGTCCCGAATAGTCGCGTCACGGAAGCAGCCACCTTCCTGACGCCGAGACGAGAGGAACTGGGAACGCTAGGGGATAGAGGAACTCGCCCGCCGCACCGACCGCGAGAAACGAAGACACCGGCACCTCGACCGCGAGCCCCCCGCCGAAGAGGACAGACGGCAGGAACGCCGTGCGGTCGAAATAGAAGAGCCCCGTCGTGAGTCGGACGAACGTCCGGCTTCCCTCTGCGTCGCCCGCCAAGCTCAGGTCGCAGGAGGCGGTGATCAACGTCTCCCCCCGCGCGGAAAGAAAGAAGGATCCCGTGAGCAGTCCGAACGAGAGATCGCCCGTCGCCTCGATGCCGACGAGGAACGGCGCCTTGCCTATAGGAAGGACGACGCGCAGGCCGATGGATCGCAGGCCGTCGCCGAGTGCTGCCTGTCCGGCAACACAGGCTACGACGAGGATTGCGGCCAGTCCGATCCAACGGCGGTTCATCGCCGGAAGTCTACCCGAATCCGCGGGAACGAGCGACCCTACGGCACGAAACGGACGAGATCTCCCACGAGCGGATCGAACTCGCCGAGGCGGACGCCGGTCGATGCGCGGTCGCGCACCTCGACAATCTCGATCTCTCCCTTTGTCTCGAGCACGTCGTAGGCGACGATGGCCAGGGTGTCGGGATCGAAGGCGAGGTGGTCGACGGCGAGGACTTCGAATCGGTCGCCGACGGCTACGCCGCTCGATGCACCGATGTTGATCGCTATGCGACCGTCGGGGAAGACGGACGCGACCTGCCCGAGGAGGGGCGCGGACTCCTCCTCCAAGCTCGGGGTTGGCTCGCCGATGGCCGGGGCGGCGCGGTGCGCGAGAATGGTCGAGAGGAGTGACGCGGCAAGCTGGCTGACGGCATCATTGATGGCAAGGCCCGCGACGCCACTGTCGAACGCTGTGGTTCCCACGGTGACTTCGTCAAGCGATGGCAGGGTGAAGCTCACGCTGGGGCGCACCTCGAACGAGACCGACTCAAGCAGCGTGTCCCCGTCGCGCAGCCTGACGGTGTAAATGGCGGCGCCGACGGGCGACCCGAGAGCGTCGCGCTGGTTCCAGAACCACGTCTCGCACGTATCGTGCGTCACGAAGTGCCATCCGAGCCAACGCACGAAGGTGCCGTCGCTTGCAGCGACCTCGACTCCGAACCACCCCGACGACGAGGTGTTGAGAACCCCGAGGGACACCAACTCGCCCTGGGCGTATGCCGTTCGCTCGACGCGCAGCCCGCCACCGCAGACATCGCACGAAGGAGAGGTGGGAAACAGGCTGCCAAGGCTGACCGAAAGGCCGCTCGAGCCCTTTCCGCTGCCCGACGCGGCGGACGTGAGGGCGATGGCGCCGGCGGATGGATCGATCAGCTCCGCCGTCGCGTCGACGCGCGCCTCCGCGCTCGTCAAGCGCACGAGCCCGAGGTCGAGCGTCGTTGTGTCGATGACGAAGCTCTCCACGG
>CAIOLV010000083.1 GCA_903859225.1 uncultured bacterium | reverse complement strand
TTGCCTACAACTACGAGCACTCCGACCGCGCCACGTTGCGGTATCTCTCGGGATTCACGGGAGAAGGGACACTGTTGCTCTCCGACGGCGACGGCGTGCTTCTCACTGACTCTCGCTACACCGAGCAAGCGAAGCGAGAGGTGGGGGAACTTCGCGTCCAGGAGTGCCGAGACTGGATGGCAAAGGACGCCGCAGCGGAGATCGCCGCCCGCCATCTCGCGGCGGTCGCGTTCGCGGCGCGGCGTGCGACGTACAGCTGGTTCGACGCTCTGCGGAAGCTGGGCGGGTTCGCGCTGGTGGATGTGGCTGACCCGACGAATGATCTCCGTGCTGTGAAATCTCCAGAAGAGATCGACGGCCTGCGCAAGGCGGCGGGGCTCGCCGACGCGGCGCTGCAGGAGCTCCTTCCGGAGCTTCATGCGGGGATGAGCGAGGCCGAGGTCGCGCTGCGGCTCGAGTGGCTGATGCGGGCCGCCGGATCGGACGGCGTGGCGTTCGAGACGAACGTATCCTGCGGCGAGAACACCGCGCTCAACCACTACAACCCATCGATGGGCGGCCGCCCGCTGCGGCGCGGCGACCTCCTGCTGTTCGACTTCGGCGCCTGCGTCGACGGATATCGTTCGGACACCACGCGGACGCTGTCCGTCGGGCGCCCGTCGAAACAGGCGGTCGAGATCTACGACCTCGTGCTCCAGGCGAACGAGGCGGGCATCGCTGCGGTCGCTGCAGGAAGGACGGGCATCGATGTGGACGCCGCCGCGCGTCGGGTGATCGCGGATGCCGGGTACGGCGACCGGTTTGGACACGGACTCGGCCACGGCATCGGACTCGAGGTGCATGAGCGGCCGAGCCTCAGCGTGCAGAGCAAGGACACGTTGGTCGCCGGCATGGTGACGACGGTCGAGCCCGGGATCTACATTCCCGGACTCGGCGGCGTGCGGATCGAGGACGACGTCGTGGTCACCGAAACAGGCTGCGAGATCATCACCGCGTTCCCCAAGGATCGACTCATCGAGGTGAAGACGTGAAACGCCCTGCGGCCGCCTTCCTGGCGGCGATCCTGTTCCTCGGCGGTTGCGCCCTCTTCGTTGCGCCTCCCGCGGCGGAGTTCGACGTTCGCCCGCTCGTGGTCTACGCCGGCGATCGCGTGGATCTCGACGCGAGCCGGTCCGGCGGGGACATCGTCGACTACCGCTGGGAAGTGGGCGACCTCGCCGAGCACGGGCGGACGCTGACGACGACCTTTCCGCACCCGGGAATCTACGCGGTCCGCCTGACAGTGGAAGATGAACAGGGCCGCACCGGCGAGGTAGAGCACGAAGTCACGGTCTACGCGCGAAGCGGGACGCGGCTGTTCGTCGAGGACTTCTCCGACGGTGCCTCGGCCCTGGGACGATGGCCGCTCGATCCGAGCTGGGCGGTGCAGGGGGAGAGCTCGATCGAATCGATCAATGGCAGCCCAGGCCACGTCCTCTACGTGAACAGCGCGAAGGAGACGTACCACCGGCGCGCGACGCGGCTCAATCTTCCGCCGCTTCGCGTCGGACAGCGCCTCGTCTTCTCCGTGCGCGTGATGCCGCTGCAGACTCAGGACCAGCAAATGTTCCTCATCGCGCCAGGCAGGACATCGATGGACCTTCCGCCGACGGGCCTCCCCTACTACGTCTTCTCGAGCACGTACGGAGGCTCGGCCATCCGAGAGCCCTCGGCCGC
>CAIOLV010000082.1 GCA_903859225.1 uncultured bacterium | reverse complement strand
GCGATCCGCGGAGCGCGCGTGGTGAAGCGAATCTCGATCGCGGAGGCCGTCTGGACGTCGTCCACGGCGAGCACCGTGTCGGCGAGGCTGTACGTCTGCAATCCGGGCGGCATCGAGAGGAGGCGGAACGGCACAACCTTCCGGCCCTCGCCGTCCACCAGGGCGACTTGGTCGATGTCGAGCGCCGATTCCTCGAACCCGAACGGGTACTGATCGTCCATCTGGCGGGAGCCGATGTACGGGTTCCGCTCGCGCTCGAGGTTCGGAAGGAGGAGGAAGTAGACGGGCGATCCCGATGCGGTGATGGACGTAGTCAACGTTCCCGTCATCTCGCGCCGCGCGGCGTCGTAGGCGGCGTCGAGCGATTGCCCCGGAGCCGCTAGCGGCTCCGCAGCCGCCGCTCCCGGTGTGTCCGCGGCCGCCGCCGGCTGCGCGCCGGCCGCGGTTGAAGCCAGAACCAGGATCAAGAGTGAGAAGAGCGCCCTTCGCATGACCAACCTCCACGTTGTCGTCATCGCTGCGATGCCGCCAATGTTTCCTCGTCTTCGTCGCTACCGCGGCGCACGAGGACCCGAACGGTGGTGACCTCGCGGTCCGTCGCCGCCTCGACCTTGAACGTCACGCCTCCAGCGCTCACCTCGTCGCCGGTCTTGGCCATGGTGCCGAGGACGTTCTGCACGAGGCCGTTCACCGTGACGGCGTCATCGTCCTCGAGCTCGATGCCCATAGCGCGGTTCAGGTCGAGGATCGGCGTGTCCCCGGCCACGACCGCCTCGTCGGCCGAGATGCGGCGGATCGGCGTGACGGGCAGATCGTACTCGTCCTCGATCTCTCCCACGATCTGTTCGAGGATGTCCTCCAAGGTGACGATCCCGGCCATGCCGCCGAACTCGTCCACGACCACGGCCATATGGACCTTGCGGCGCCGAAGCTCACGCAGGAGGACGTTGATCGGTTGACTCGTCGGTACGTACACCGCGGGGCGAAGAAGGTCGCGCAGCGTGCGTGCCGACTCCGCTCTCTCTCGCAAGAGGTCTTTCGCGTGCAGCGTTCCCACGACGTTGTCCGGAACACCCTGATACACCGGGAAGCGGGAGTGACCGTCCTTGGCCACGATGGCGCGCACGGCGTCCAGCGAGGTCCCGACCTCGATCGAGCGAACGTCGGGGCGCGGCACCATGACCTGCTCTACGGTGAGTTCGTCGAAGTCGAGGATGCGGCGGATCATGTCGCTTTCCGTCTCTCCGAGCATGCCGCTCTCTTCGCCGGCGTCGACCAGGGTTTCAATCTGCTCGTCACTCACGGTGACGGGCTCCCTCTTCTTCAGATCGATGCCGAACAGGCGAACGATGCCGGTGGCAAGGGCGCGGAACAGGACGACGATGGGCTTGAGAACGCGCGCCAACCCGTGGACTTGGTTGATGAGGAGAAGCGTCAGCCACTCTGCGTTGTGCTTGGCGAAGTTCTTCGGCGTGATCTCTCCGAGGATGAGGAGTGAGACCGTCATCACTGCGGTCGCGATCACTCCCTGCCAGCCCACGGAGAGACTCGGCATCGTTTGGACGACGATCAGCGTCATCACTGCGGTCGCCGTGACGTTGACGAGCGTGCTCAACAGCAGGAGCGCCGTGATCAGCTCGTTCGGCTCCTCGAGAAGGCGCGTCAGCGCGCGTCGC
Source organism: uncultured bacterium (assembly GCA_903859225.1). Classification (GTDB taxonomy): domain Bacteria; phylum Bipolaricaulota; class Bipolaricaulia; order UBA7950; family UBA9294; genus CAIOGO01. The sequence continues at coordinate 6,385 of CAIOLV010000082.1, read as the reverse complement.
TTCCGCCGATGCGTGTTGATCAAGTATCGGAGGCGGCCGTGCGTCAACGACGTGAGGGCCGTCTCCGCACAAGAGCAGTAGGCCGACAAGACGACCAAGACGACAAGAAGCGCAATCTCCGCGCCTATGTGCACCGCGTCACTCACCTCAGGTGCGGATATTATAGGCGGGAACGGCAGTCGCGCAACCGGGGCGTTGCCCTGGTTCCCCCCGAGCCGCTACAATCCTCCGCCTCGAGGAGGGTGCTGGGTGAACATCGAGGAATTGCGCGAGATCGTCCGACTGCTGAAACGCGAGCAGCTGAGCGAGATCACCGTCTCGGACGGCGAGTCCACGATCACGGTTCGGCAGTCGACGAGCCACGCCGCGCCCGCAGCGACGGCCCCTGAGTCTCCGACGCCCGGCGCCCCCGCTGCCGCAGTTCCCGACGGCCTCCTCCTCACGGCCCCGCTCGTCGGAACCTTCTACCGGCGGCCGACTCCGGAAGACGCCCCGTTCGTCGAGGTCGGCCAATCCGTCAAGCCCGGCGACACGGTCGGGCTGATCGAGGCGATGAAGGTCATGAACGAGATCAAGACGGAGTCCGCCGGCCGACTGCGCGTCGTGATGGCCGAGGATGGCGCGCCGGTCGAATACGGCCAGGTGCTCTTCGTCTTCGACCCGCTATGAGCTTCGACACGGTCCTTGTAGCCAACCGCGGCGAGATTGCGCTTCGCGTCATCGAAGCGTGCCGAGAACTCGGTCTGCGTTCGATCGCCGTCTACTCCGAGGCCGACGAGGCCATGCCCTACCTGCAGCTCGCCGACGGCGCCGTGTGCATCGGGCCGGCGGAGGCGGCGAAGAGCTACCTCAACCCGGCCGCCCTGATCAGCGTCGCCGAACTGGTCGAGGCGCGCGCCATCCACCCGGGGTACGGATTCCTCTCCGAAAGCCCGCACTTCGTCGAGATCTGCGAAGAACACGGCATTCGCTTCATCGGTCCGAGCAAACAGTCGATGCGCATCGTCGGCGACAAGACGGTGGCGCGCGAGTGCGTTGCCCAGGCCGGGGTCCCCGTATTGCCGGGCGGCGCAGCTCCGAAGAAGACGGACGATGTCGTCGCGATGGCTGAGGCGATCGGCTACCCCGTGCTCGTGAAGTCCGTGTTCGGCGGAGGAGGGCGCGGGCTGCGCTGGACCGCGAGCGCGGACGAGCTCCTCGCTGCGCTCGGAGCGGCGGCCGGCGAGGCCAAGGCGGCGTCGGGCGAGGGCGGTCTGTACTTGGAGAAAGCTGTCCAGAACCCGCGCCACGTCGAGGTGCAGATCCTGGCCGACGAGCGCGGGAGAGCCATCGCGCTCGGAGAGCGCGACTGCTCCATCCAGCGGAGGCACCAGAAGCTGATTGAAGAGAGCCCGGCTCCACGCCTCGATGCGGGTCTGCGGACGCGCTTGCATCGCGCCGCGCTCGCCGCGGTGCACGCCGTCAACTACTCGAACGCCGGGACGGTCGAATTCGTCGTTTCGCCGGACGGGCAGTTCTACTTCATCGAGATGAACGCCCGGATTCAGGTCGAGCACTCGGTCACCGAGGTCGCCTGCCGCCTCAACCTGGTCAAGGAGCAGATTCGCATCGCGGCCGGAGCGACCATTCCGCTCGACTTCGAAGCGCTCCAACCGCGCGGGCACACGATCGAATGCCGCCTCAACGCGGAGGACCCATCGCACGGATTCCTGCCCTCTACCGGGACGATCCACATCGAGGAGCTTCCGGGCGGCCACGGCATCCGGCTCGACACTGCTCTCTTCGACGGGATGGTCGTGACGCCGTACTACGACTCGCTCATCGCGAAACTCATCGCGTGGGGAGAGGACCGCGAGGAGGCGCGCGCGCGGATGATCGGCGCGCTCAAGCGGTTCCGCGTGTCCGGTGTTGCGACGACGCGCGACCTCGCGCTGCGCATCGTTTCCCACTCCGCGTTTCGCGACGCCGACCTATCGACGACGTTCCTCGAGCGGCACGCGTTGGCTTGATGGTCTCGCTTTTCCCCCGTACCCTAGCGGTTCTCACGATCCCGGCACGACGAAGGAGATGCTATGTTCGACGCGCTCGCTGAACGTCTGACCGCCGTCTTCCAGCGTTTGCGCGGCAAGGGATCTCTCACCGAGAGCGACGTGGCCGAAGGGCTGCGCGAGATTCGCCTCGCCCTGCTCGAGGCGGACGTGAACTACAAGGTCGTGAAGGAGCTGGTGGAGAGGATCCGCGCGCGCGCCGTCGGCGCCGACGTGATGGAGAGCCTCACTCCCGGGCAGCAGCTGCTCAAGATCGTGCGCGACGAGCTCGCCGAGACCATGGGCGGGGAGCGAACCGCGCTGCGCCTCGACCGGCGTCCCTCCGTGGTGATGCTCGTCGGGCTCCAGGGATCTGGAAAGACCACGACGGCAGCCAAGCTGGCGAACCTGCTCAAGCACGAGGGGCGCAAGCCCGTGCTCGTCGCCGCCGACGTCTATCGCCCCGCCGCCATCGACCAGCTCGAACAGCTGGGCCGCGACCTCGACATCCCGGTGGTGTCGCGCACCGATCCGAATCCGGTGAAGATCGCGTCCGGCGCCGTGTCGTGGGCCCGCCAGCACCTGCGCGACGTCGTGCTGATCGACACCGCGGGGCGGCTTCAGATCGACGACGAGATGATGCGCGAGATCGCCGAGATCGCCGAGGCGACGAACCCGGTGGAGAAGCTCCTCGTTGCCGATGCCATGACCGGTCAGGAAGCCGTGGCCGTGGCGACCGCGTTCAACGAGCGCGTGGCGCTCACCGGGGTGATTCTGTCCAAGACGGACGGCGACGCGCGCGGCGGCGCCGCGTTGTCCATCCGCCACGCCACCGGGTGCCCCATCGTCTACCTCGGGACAGGGGAAAAGGTCGACGGGCTGGAGCCGTTCCACCCGCAGCGCATGGCCGAACGGATCCTCGGGATGGGCGACGTCCTCACGCTCATCGAGCAGGCCGAGGAGCGCATGGACGTCGCCAAGGCCGAGCAATTGGTCGAGAACATCCGCAAGAACCGCTTCACGCTTCAGGACTTCCTCGAACAGCTCGAGGAGGTGCGCAAGCTTGGACCGTTGTCGCAGATCATCGAGCGGCTGCCGGGCGCGGCCAAGCTGAAAGGGAACGTGACCGACGAGGACGAGGCTGACCTGAAGCGAACGCTGGCGATCCTGCGATCGATGACGCTGGAAGAACGGCGGGAGCCCTCTATAATTGGGGGTAGCCGTAAGAAGCGCATCGCCCGCGGAAGCGGAACGAGAGTCAGAGATGTGAACGCCGTTCTCACGCGCTATGCAGAAGCCAAGCGCGCTCTCAAGTGGGTCGGAGGACGGCGGGGAAAGGGACGTTTCCCGCCCGACATGCTTGGGGTCTCGTGAGCTGCGTCGTTTGGAACACTCGATTGAGGTGAGGCATGGCAGCGAAGATTCGGTTGAAGAAAGTGGGTCGGAAGGGACAGCCTGCGTATCGCATCGTCGTCCTTGACGGGCGCAAGCCGCGGGACGCGAAGGTCGTCGCGGACATCGGGCGCTACGACCCGAAGACGGATCCGGCGACGTTCCAGGTCGACAACGAGGCCGCACTGAAGTGGCTGCTCGACGGGGCGAAGCCAACGAAGGTGGCGCGCGACCTGTTGTCGAAAGCCGGCGTCATGGTGGCGTGGGACGCCGCCAAGCGCGCGGCCGCGACCGCGAAGCGCGCGGGCGCGACCGCCGAGGCCGAACCCGAGGCGGCGCCTGAGGCAGTGGCGCCTGAGGCGGCGGCCAAGGCGGCGAAGGCTGAGGCGAAAGCCAAAGCCAAGGCCAAAGCGAAGGCCGAGACCGAGGCTGCGACCTAGGCGTGGCCGCGGCCTGGGGTGCCCAGGCCGGTGCCGAAGCGGGGAGGTCGTTTGCTCTACCGCCTGTGCGAGTTTCTCGTCCACTCGCTGATTGAACGTCCCGAGGCGCTCAAGATCGACCGCATCGAGACGGAGCGAGTGGACATCTTCTTTCTCCACGTCGCGGAGAACGACCGCGGTCGCCTGCTCGGCAAGGGCGGCCGGACGATCGCCGCGCTGCGGACGTTTCTCGAAGCGGCGGCGACCCGCGCAGATCGCGAGGTCGTCGTCGAGATCATCGAGTAGGCGCGATGCGATTCGACGTGGTCAGCATTTTCCCGAAGTCGCTCGGTGAACTTCTGTCCGTCGGCGTCGTCGGCCAGGCGTGGGAGGCGGGTGAGATTGCCGTCTACCTCCACGACTTGCGCGACTTCACCGACGACGCCCACCGCGTCGTCGACGACCGCCCGTACGGCGGCGGCGCCGGCATGCTCCTCAAAGTCGAGCCGTTCGTGCGGGCGCTCGAGGCGCTGCGGCCGCAGTGGGGACCGCGGACGACGACGGTCCTCCTCTCTGCACAGGGCCGCCTGTTCACGCAGAAGGACGCCGCGCGCTACGCGCAAGGAGACGGACTCGTCCTCCTCTGCGGCCGCTACGAGGGAGTGGACGAGCGAATCCTCGCGTTCGTCGACGAGGAGATCTCGATCGGCGACTTCGTGCTCGCCGGCGGAGAGGTTGCGGCCGCTGTCGTGATCGAAGCGACGGCGCGAATGCTGCCCGGCGTGGTCGGGAAGTACGAATCGGTCGCCACGGACTCGTTCTATGACGAGCCGCGACTCGGAGCGCCGCAGTACACGCGGCCGCCGGAGTTCCGCGGTCAGGGCGTGCCGGACGTGCTGCTGTCGGGCGATCACGCGAGGATTGAGGAGTTCCGCAGGCGCGAGGCGTGGAAGAAGACGGCGAAAAACCGCCCCGATCTTCTTGGGGTAACGCGTGAGCCCGACGAGCCCACGCGCGGGCTCCCGGGGCTGCGGGATGAGGAGGAAGGCGAGCGTGGCTAGCCTGTACCTGGGTCTTCTGCACTACCCGATGCGCAACCGCGAGGGCGAGATCGTCGCCACCTCGGTCACGCCGATCGACGTGCACGACATCGCGCGCTCGGCTCGCACGTACGGCGTCGCGCGCTACTTCGTCATCACGCCCGTGCCGACACAGCAGGCGATCACCTGGCGCATCCGCGGGTTCTGGACCGAAGGCGAGCGCATCCGCGAGAAGAGCCGCCGCGGCGAGGCGATCGAGTACATGGCCGTGGCCGAGGATCTCGAAGAGACGTTGCGCTTCATCGAAGAGGCCGAGGGACAGGCGCCGTTCCTCGTCGCAACGTCGGCCCGGCCGTCGAACAAGGAGGTCATCTCCTACCGAGCACTGCGCGACCGATTGAGAAGCGACGGGCCGCCGGTGTATATTCTCTTCGGTACGGGATGGGGCATGGCCGATGAGTTGATCGATACCTGCGATGCCATCTTGCCCCCCATCATGCCGGACGCTGATTTCAACCACCTATCCGTCCGCGCCGCGACGGCCATCACCTTGGATCGCGTGGCGGGCGACGACCGATAGACAGGAGATTGGACGAGGAGGACGTCATGGACGACATCTTGCGCGCCGTGGAACAGGAGTACCTGAAGGAGCGCGGCGAATTCCGCCCCGGGGACATCGTGCGCATTCACGAGCGCATTTCGGAAGGGGCGAAGGAACGCATTCAGGTGTTCGAAGGCATCGTCTTGAAGCGGGCAGGCGGCAGCACGCGCGAGATGGTGACCGTGCGGAAGGTCTCTTCCGGCATCGGCGTCGAGAAGACGTATGCCCTTCACTCGCCGAAGATCGAGAAGATCGAACGCGTGAAAGAGCGCGGCGCGCGACAGAGCCGCCCGTACTACCTGCGCGATCTGCGCAAGATCCACTAGGGCTCCGGTCTCCGTGCATACACGGAGGGCTGCGCGACGCGCAGCCAGGAGGAGGCCGATGCGGCGAGAGACACGAGCGCGCGAGCTTCTCGCGTTCGACCTTGCCCTTGGTGAGGCTTCAAGAGATCCAGCCGTGGCGCGTCCGTTCGACGCGCCCTCTCTTTTTCGAGGCGCCGAACAACCCCTTGAATGCCTGGCGCTCGCGGGTTTCGACGAGGCAGGGCGCGGCGCGTTGGCTGGCCCCGTCGTCGTCGGCTGCGTGCAGATCCCGCGGGAGCTTCTCGCGGACGCAGGGCGCGTCGAACGGCTGCTCGGCGGCGTCGACGACTCGAAGGCCCTCACTCCCGTGGCCCGCGAAGCTGCGTACGCGTGCATCGTCGCCTGCACGCGGTGGGCCTTCGGCTGCGCATCGGCGTCCGAGGTCGACGCCGTCGGCATCGTCGCTGCGGCGCAGCGCGCCGCGTTGCGCGCCTATCGCCGCCTCGGCGCGACCTGCGAACTTGCGGTGTTCGACCGCGGCCTCTCGATGGGGCCGGCTGTGCCGCTGGATCCAGACGTATGCCGTCCCGCCCGACGAACT
>CAIOLV010000081.1 GCA_903859225.1 uncultured bacterium | reverse complement strand
CTCGTCCGAGCCTCTGATGGCGCCGATTCACTCCCGCCCGAGGTTCCAGCGGATGCTCGAGGTGATGGGACTCGGCTCGGGCGTCCCCGCTGCGCCGTAGGGAGCGCGCTTCGTCGCTTCTGTCAGGCCGTCTCTGACAGGCGGGTCCCGAGTGCATCTCCGAGGTGTCCGAAGGCCTCCAGGACGTCGTTCGGGAGTTCGATCCGCGCTCCGCGAAGACGGGCTGCGACCTCCAAGTACGCCTCTTGTGCTCGCCACAGGTTGACATCCGGCGCAAGCGCGCGGGCGCGCGTGACGGCGCGCGTGAGGTGATCGAGGGACGCCGGCGTGAGGGTCCTCGGGTCACGTCCTGCGAGTCCGCTTGTCGTCGATCGGCCCAGCGCGTGGGCAAGCGACGCTCCACTCACCGGGACGGACGCTGCCTTGGCCTGTTCGAGCACGCGCTCCAAAGCGTCGAGTACCGGAGGCGACGCGGCGGCGAACGTCGCGAGCCGTCGATGGAGTGCGAAGAGCGCGAGCCCGCGAAGGGCGCCCGAGTGGGCGATGCGTGGATCGCTGAGAAGGACGTGCGACGCCGCTCCATCCTCGACCGATTCGAGCGCCAGAGCGGCTGTGTCACTCAGAAGGTCGGCGAGGTCGCGCGGCGAGAGGATCTCCTCGAGGCGGACGGGTGCCGGAAAGACCTCGGCGATGCGGCGCGCCGCGGCGTCGGCGCCCTCTTCATCGAATCGGCGGACGACGTCGCTTGGGCCGTCATCTTCGGCGCCGGTCACGCGGGCGCCGATGTGGGGAACGCTTGAGCCACCTTGGGTTCCTGCGTAGGCGATCTCCGCCGTCTCGCGTGTGCGGCGGACGGTCGCGCGGGCGCGCCCAGCGACGAGGCGTGAGTCGGCCGCGCGGCGCTCCGTCGATTCGAGGACGTCCACCACGATGCCGGGCGAGGCAGGGGCTGTGCGGTCGAAGAGCGCGGCTGCGGCGCGCTCCTTCACCGCGCGCATCGCGTCGACGGCCGCCGGACGGACGAGGCGCGCATAGACCGAGCGGCCGTTGCCGAGCGCTTTGTCGTTGCTCTCCGCCTCTCCGATCCGTTCGAGGAACGCGCCCTCGACGTCTCGCTCCCCCAAGCCCTCGGCCAACTCGATGGCCCGCGCGGCGTAGCGCATGACCTGCACGGTCTCGAGCCCGGCGAGGTCGGCGAAATACCAGCCGCAGCTCGTTGCTGCGAGAAGCCGATGGCGTTCCATCTCGAGCAGTCGCAGGACCTCCCCTCTCTCGTTGGGGTCAAGCGGCCGCGCGCTCTGCGCGTTGACGAACGAATCGGCGGCTGCGGGATCGAGCACGACGTCGACGTACGCGTCGCGCGCCGCCCACGGGCCGCGCAGGAGCCTCTTGGCTCGCGAGACGTAGGCCTCGTCCAAGCGGTCGTCGAGCTCGTCCACGGCGCGGCGGAGCGGTGCCCGCCACGCCTGGTTCCAGCCCGGACGGCTGTAGGTCGTGCATCCGCAATCGGACCGCCACCGCTCGATCCCGTGCGCGCAACTCCACGACGTACCGGGCGCGATCTCCGCTTCGTGCGTCGGCGGATGCGCGTCGAGCCACTCGCCGTAGTCCGTGAGGCGCACATCGCCCCGCGTCTCGAGGCGCTCGAAGGCGTAGGCGAGCGCCATTTCGCCGAAGCGATGATGGTGTCCGTAGGTCTCGCCGTCCGTCGCGATGTGAACGAGCCCGCCGTCGCGCGGCAGCGCCGAAAGGAGTCGCCCGAGGAACCGGTCACCGTTCTCAAGCAGGTCGCCGAACGAGACGCCGTGGGCGATCGCCCCGTCGTAGGCGAAGACGGCGATCGACGCCCCCGACGGCAGGCGCACGAGGTAGGGCATCGTTGTGTCGAGCGTCCCGGCATCGACCGCGTGCCACGCATCGCTGCCGACTTGGCGAACGCGGCGAAGCTGGTGCGGGGCGAGGATCGCGTAGCGCATCTTTTCCGCGGCGAGCACCTCGAGCGTCTCGACGTCGACGGCTGTCTCCGGCATCCAGAGCGCTTCGGGGCGGCGGCGGAACCGGTGCTCGAAGTCGCGGATGCCCCACCGAACCTGCGTTTCCTTGTCGCGACGAGACGCGAGGGGAAGAATGGCGTGGCCGTAAGCCTGCGCGATGGCCGCGCCGTGCCCGGAGAAGCGCGCTTGGCTCTCACGATCCGCGTCGAGAATCGCCTGATAGGTGCCCGGATCTGCCGTCTCCATCCACGAGAGGAGCGTCGGCCCGACGTTGAAGCTCATCCGGGCGTACGTGTTCATCACCCGGCGAACGCGGCCCGCTCCGTCGAGCAGGCGTGCCCCCGCATTTGGAGCGTAGCACTCGTCTGCGATCTTCTCGTTCCAGTCGTGGAATGGGCTCGCCGAATCCTGCGCCTCGACGGCCTCCCGCCACGGGTTCTCGCGCGGCGGCTGGTAGAAGTGGCTGTGGATGCAGATGGCGCGCTCGCGCGTCATCGCGCTTCCTCTGGCGCGGCGCCGATGGCCGGCCGTCGCTTTCCGAGGTAGACGATGGCGAGCGGCGGGAGCGTGAGCGAGACGGAGAACGGCTGGTTGTGGAACGGCGTTGGGCTCGCCTCGACCCCGCCGAGGTTGCCGACGCCGCTTCCGCCGTAGGCGTCCGAGTCGCTGTTCAAGAGCTCGTGCCAGAACCCGTCCTGCGGCACACCGACGCGGTAGCCGGTTCGCGTAACAGGGGTGAAGTTGGCCACGACGACGACTTGATCATTCTCCGCGGCGCCGCGACGGAGGAAGCTGATCACACTCGCGTCCGCGTCGTTGCAGTCGATCCACTCGAACCCGGACGGCGCGAAGTCGCGCGCGTGGAGCGCGCCCTCGGCCCGCAAGAGGCGGTTGAGGTCGCTCACCCAGCGCTGGAGCTTGCGGTGCGCTTCGCCCTCAAGTGCGCGCCAGTCGAGCCCGCGCTCGTGGTCCCACTCTCCCCACTGGCCGAACTCGTCGCCCATGAACAAGAGCTTCTTCCCCGGCTGGCCGTACATGTAGCCGTAGAGAAGGCGGAGGTTGGCGAACTTCTGCCGCTCGTCGCCCGACATGCGGCCGGCGAGCGACCCCTTGCCGTGCACGACCTCGTCGTGCGACAGGGACAAGACGAAGTTCTCGTGGAACGCGTAAAGGAGCCGGAACGTCAACAGATTGTGGTGAAATCGCCGGTGCACCGGGTCCTTTGACATGTACAGGAGCATGTCGTGCATCCAGCCCATGTCCCACTTCATCCCAAACCCGAGCCCGCCGGCGTATGTTGGGCGGGACACCATCGGCCACGCCGTCGACTCCTCGGCGATCGTTTGCACGTCGGGGTAGTTGAGGTACACGGCCTGGTTGAGGCGGCGGAGGAATTCGATGGCCTCGAGGTTTTCGCGGCCCCCGTAGCGATTCGGAATCCACTCCCCCTCGCGGCGCGAGTAGTCGAGATAGAGCATGGATGCGACCGCGTCAACGCGCAGCCCGTCGGCGTGGTACCTGTCGAGCCAGAACATGGCGCTCGACGTGAGGAACGCCGGGACCTCCGAACGTCCATAGTTGAAGATCAGGCTGTCCCAGTCGGGATGCAGACCCTGCCGCGGGTCCGCGTGCTCGTAGAGGTGCGTTCCGTCGAACCGGGCGAGCGCGAACTCGTCTTTCGGGAAGTGCGACGGTACCCAGTCGAGGATCACGCCGATGCCCCGTTGGTGAAGAAGGTCGACGAGAGCCATGAAGTCCTGCGGGGCCCCGTAGCGGCTCGTCGGCGCGAAGTAGCCCGTGACCTGGTAGCCCCACGAACCGTAGAACGGGTGCTCCATGATCGGGAGAAACTCGACGTGGGTGAATCCCAGCTTCTCGACGTAGTCGGCAAGGCGAAGTGCCAGGTCACGGTACGTCGTCGGATGCGCGGGATCGCGCATCCACGAGCCGAGGTGGACTTCGTAGATTGCCATCGGTGCTTCGAGCGCATTCCGCGCGCGGCGGGACGCCATCCACTCCTCGTCGTGCCAGGCATAGTCGAGATTCCAGACGATCGATGCCGTGGCCGGCGGCGTCTCGGTGTGCGTGGCGAACGGGTCGGCCTTGTCGAGCCACGCTTTCATGCCGCGAGGGCGCAAGTGGTACTTGTACTTCGCCCCTGCGCTGACGCCGGCGACGAACCCTTCCCACACGCCCGAAGATCCGTGCGGCGTGAGGCGGTGCTTCCCCGGTTTCCAGGAGTTGAAGTCGCCGATGACCTGCACTTCTTCGGCATTCGGCGCCCAAACGGCGAAAAGGGTGCCGTCCACCCCCTTCTCCGAGGTCAGGTGCGCGCCAAGTCTCTGGTAGAGCCGCACGTGTGTCCCCTCGCCGAACAGATAGACATCATCCTCGCTCAGGCGATGGGGCGACAGCCCCTGCGGTTCCCGCCTCTTCGTCGCTTTCTCCATCTTCCCTCCGCGTCCTGGGCAGTGTAGTCTGGCGGGCGACGGACACCAAGGCCGTGGGCGATGGCCCTTCTGTGGTGGATCCGCTGGGCAATGGAAGTCGGGCACTGGGTGCTCGGCGCGTAGAGTGAAAGGGGCGAGCCATGCGTGAGGTCCTCACCTTCATCCTCGCCGGCGGGCGCGGCGAGCGGCTCCTCCCGCTGACGCGGGATCGAGCAAAGCCGGCCGTCCCCTTCGGCGGCCACTACCGGATCATTGACTTCGCTCTGAGTTCGTGCGTGCACTCCGACTTGCGCCGCATCTTCGTCCTGACCCAGTACAAGTCGCTGTCGCTCGAGGAGCACATTCGCGACGGCTGGACCGTGCTCAGCCCGGCGCTCGACGAGTTCCTCCAGACGATCCCGCCGCAGCAGCGGACGCGGGCGGACTGGTACCTTGGGACCGCCGACGCCATCCACCAGAATTGGTACTGCGTCGAGCGCTACGCCATGGAGCACGACCAGCCCTCGGCCATCCTCATCCTCGCCGGCGACCACATCTACAAGATGGACTACCGCGTGATGTTGGACTTCCACCGCCAGAAGGACGCCGATGTGACCGTCGCCGTGCTGCGCCTGCATCGCGAGGAGGTGCGCGCCAAGCTCGGCGAGCTCGTCGTCGACGCGGATTCGCGGGCCGTCGCGTTCGAAGAGAAGCCGCTTCGCCCAACGGGCATGCCCGACTCGCCCGACCAGTGCCTCGCCTCTCTCGGCATCTACGCCTTCCGCCCCGACGTCCTGCGCGAGGAACTCGACCGCGACGCGGGCGACGCGACGTCGAATCACGACTTCGGTCGCAATCTCCTTCCGGCGATGATCGGCCGCCGCCGCGTCTACGCGTTTCCGTTCGAGTTGGGGAACCGCAACACCGGCGTCTACTGGCGCGACGTCGGGACGCTCGATTCGTACTACGACGCGCACATGGACCTGGTCGGTGTCGTGCCGCGCTTCGATCTCTACGACCGCTCGTGGCCGATCCACACCGTCAACCGGCCCAAGCCGCCGGCGAAGATCGTGCGCGGCGACGGCGACGCGACGGGCGTGGCGTTCGACTCGCTTGTCTCGTCGGGAGCCATCATCTCCGGCGGCACCGTCGTGCGGTCGGTCATTTCGCCCGGCGTTGTCGTCCAATCCGGCGCGCACGTCGAGGAGTCCGTCCTGCTCGATCGCGTCGTCATCGGGCGCGGAGCGCGCATCCGCCGTGCCATCCTCGATAAGCGAGTCGTTGTGCCCGACGGCGAGACCATCGGGTCCGACCACGAGGCCGACGCTAAGCTCTACACCTTGAGCGACGGCGGGATCACCGTCGTGCCCAAGAGCCCGTTCGGACGCTAGCGGGCCGGGGAGGCTCAGGTGAAGAACGCGCTGGTCGCGAAAATCCTGTACGAGATCGCTGACTTG
>CAIOLV010000080.1 GCA_903859225.1 uncultured bacterium | reverse complement strand
CCATGAATGCGCCGGGGTCTCCTTCATCGCCGTTACAGACCAGGTACTTCGGGGTCGCGGCTTCCTTCGCGGCCAGACCCCACTTCGTGCCCGCCGGAAAGCCTCCACCGCCGCGCCCGCGAAGCCCGGACGCCGACACCTCGGCAACAACATCCGCCGGGGTCATCGTCCGCAGGACCTTGTCCAAGGCAATGTACCCATCGTGAGCGCGGTATTCGTCGATCGACTCGGGGTCGATCGTCCCGCAGTTTTCAAGGACGATGCGAACTTGCTTCCTGAAGAACCTCTCGGAGTCGACGACCCGATCCGCCACGGGTTCTCCCCTGACCACATGGTCGCCGACGATCCGGGCGGCATCCTCAGGCTGCACCAGGCCGTATCGCACGACCTCTCCCGTCGACTCGACGACCTCGACAAGGGGCTCGTTGTAGCACATGCCCAGGCACCCCACGCGCTTGAGCGTTAGGGGAACACCCGCGGAGGCTGCCGCATCAACGAGCGCGTCGTACACGCGCTGCGCTCCCGCAGCGACGCCGCACGTGGCGAGCCCGACGCGGATCTCGCGTACGCCGCTCATCGAGTGTCCTTTCGGTACTTGGCAAGGATCTTCGCGATCCCTTTGCGCGAGACGCGGCCGTAGGTCTCGTCGTCAATCATCACCGCGGGCGACAGGCTGCAGCATCCAAGGCAGCGGACGCTCTCCAAAGTGAAGACTCCATCCGCCGTCGTTTCGCCGACCTGTACGCCAAGGAGCTCCTGGAAAGCGTCCATGACGTCGTTGGCCCCAAGCACATGGCACGCCGTGCCCTCGCACACGCGGATCGTGTGGAGTCCGGGACGTCGAAGGCGGAATTGGGAATAGAAGGTCGCCACCCCGTAGACCGTGCTGAGAGGGGCGTGGGCGTGCGTTGCCACGCGGTCGAGGGACTCTTCGGAGATGTAGCCGCTCTCCTTCTGTACGGCCTGGAGGAGCGGGATCGTACTCTCCGGCCTGCGAAAGAATCTGTCCCATCCTGGACTCGGAATCCGGATCGTCTGGGGGTCCACGTCTCTCCTTTCGGACTGTCGAGAACCCGGCAACAAGACAACGTGCGAACCGGTCCCTTCGGCCCATTCGCGCGCTGTCTTCGCCGGTTCATTGTCCCTTCCTCCCGCGGGTCCTGCAACCGCCCAACGCTGCCTGCACTAGGCGTACAATGCCTGAGGGGTGAGTCCCATGCGGTACTACGTGGAATCAGACGGTCGCATCTATCTGGTACGGAGAGACGGGGTTCTCGACCTCCCCGCACCGAGCGAGGTTCCCTTCCCGGTCGAGCGTATCGCCCCGCTTGGGGCCGGCGACGGCGTCTGGTTCTGCGTTCCTCATCTCGCGGAGCATCCGAGACACTGGCCGAGCAAGGACGACGTCGACGGGCTCCCGGACGTCACGCCCCAGGTTCGCGCAGCCGTCCATGCGACGATGCCGCGCGTCGTCGTCGAGGGCATCTGCATCGAAGGCGACACCATCCTCCTGGTCAAGGGCAGCCGCGGGCTCAACAACGGCCGCTGGTCGCTGCCCGGAGGCTTTCTCCGCTTCGGCGAGACGCCGGAAGACGGCGTGCTGCGCGAGATCCGCGAGGAGGTCGGTGCCGAGGCGCGGATCCTCCGATTCGCGGGCGTCCACGGGAGACTGGGGCAGAAGACCGGATTGCACTGGGTTATCCTGTTCTACCGCACGACGCTGCTCGGCCCGCCGACGCCCGACCCGGACGAGATCGCCGAGGCCCGCTACGTCGCCCTTCGCGAGGCTCCATCGATGCTCCACGATCCGGCAATGGCCGAGGCGGTGCGGCGCGAGGCCGCGGACTGGACGTAGCGTCGCAGCTTGCTGCGGTGTTGTGGACGCGGAAACGTCGGAGACAAGCTCCGATGCTACGCGATCGCGGACGTCGCGGGCTACAACAGCTGGATACTGATGCCCAAACGGATGTCGACGCTCCACTCGAGGTAGTACGGTCGCTGCTCAAGCGACATCGTGAGTGTGACGTCGGCGGTATTGAGCGGCGTGAGCACGAGGTTGAGCCCGATGCGGTGCGCGTCCGTGGGGATGCCGGCCCATGTCTCGCGCGAGAAGGCGTACGTCGCCTTGACGTTGAGAAACTCCGAGACGATGTAGTCGTACTCGGCGTCCATGTCGATGCGGTTGGTGGTGAAGAGGCTCGGCGGCCCGGAGAGGCTACCGCCCAGGAGAAGCTGGACATCCGGTCCGGTCGTCAACGCGTAGTTGAATGCCGCAGTGACGAGCAGGTCGTTCGTGCCGCCGGAGGGGTCGAGAATCTCGTAGCCGATGCCGAGCTTCCCATCCCAGCCACAGTACCGCGTGAAGCCTTCGTCCTGCAGGAGACTCGTGATCTTCGACAGGTCCAAGGCGTCGAGGCCCCCGGGGCGCACGAAGCCGGAACTCTCGATGATCTCCTGCACGACGGCGAGGAGGTCACCCAACGAGAGGTAGGTCTGCCGACTGCCGATTTCGTAGGCGAGGATCTGCAGGTCCGCCGCCCTGAGGTGGTCCGTGAGACGTCCGCGTCGCACCAAGTCCTCGTCGATCCGTGTGGCGATGGCCAGAGGCGTCACATCGTTGAACCGCCCCAACCCGAGGCCGAGGTCCACGGACACGCCGAGCGAGGAGTACGACGACGAGCTGCGCACGCTTGCCCCGGCGAAGGCGAAGGCGTCTCCATCGGACGTGAGATAGCGCTTGTAGTTGCCATCGGCGACCGTCGAGTAGCTCGAGACGTCGAGGAGCGAAATGTCGAGCTGGTTCGCGACCCCCACGTCGAAGCCGTACTCTGCCGTGTCATAGAGCCGCTTGTAGTCCACGACGAAGCGCCCGGCGTTCACGTCGCGTTCCTTCGCCCCGTACGGGTCGTTCACGTACTCGTACGAGAACGACATCACGAGGTTGGAGAGGTCGGTCAGCGGGGAACGATAGTCGCAAAGCGGCACTGCCTGTGCCGCAAGAGCCAATCCGAGAAGTCCCACCAAGACAGCGATTCCGCCCCTCATCCCCATCACCTCAACGCTACTCTAGGATGATGCGGACTCGACGCCCATCGACTCCTTCCCTCGTTGGGGTGCTTCCTGTCCTTGAGAAGAAGATCCCACAAGGGCACTATCGAAGAGCGACAGCTGTCGGGCCGTTGTGGGACCGAGCCCGGAAACCCCGACGCCGAGGAGCCGGACGCCTCTCTCGTCGAGTACGGTGCGCTCCCGGAGCAGGTGCACGGCCAGCACCTCGATCAAGCCTTCGGAGTCCGTGCCCACGGTCACTCGAATCTGGCGCGTGATCGTTCGGAAGTCGGGGTAGCGAACCTTGATGCGAACGGTGCGGCAGAGCATGGACGCTTCACGAAGCTCGGCCGCAACGATGCGCGCCAAGCGCCGCACCTCCCCCTCGATCTCCTCGAAGTGGATGAGGTCGACGCCGTACGTGACCTCACGCGACATCGAGATGGACTCCGACTCGCCAGTGATCGGCGTCTCATCCACGCCGCACGCCAGCTCGTGCAACCGCAATCCCGTACTGCCGAACTCTCGCACGAGAAGGTCCACGGGCGCCAGCCGGACGTCGGCAATGCGAAGGAGTCCGAGCCCGCGCAGCCGGCGCTCAGTGACCTCACCGACGCCCCACATCTTGCCGATCGGGAGCGGATCGAGGAGTTCACGAACCTGCTCCAGGTCGATCACGAGGAACCCATCCGGCTTCGAGAGCTCAGAGCCCATCTTCGCGAGAAACCGGTTCGGCGCGACCCCGACAGAACAGGTGAGCCCGGTTTCGGTTTGGACCTCACGCTTCAGCGACGCGGCGACGGCGGCCGCCTCGTGCCCGTGAGCGGACAAGTCGAGAAACGCTTCATCGAGTGACATCGTCTCGAGCACCGGCGACGCTCGGAAGAGAATCTCCCGAACTCTGGCGGAGACCTCATGATAGCGTTCGAATCGTCCAGCGAGGAAGATGCCGTCCGGGCAGCGCGCCCGCGCGACGGCCGTCGGAATCGCGCTATGAACCCCGTATCGGCGTGCCTCGTACGACGCCGTCGCCACAACGCCGCGCGGCCCGAGCCCGCCGACGATCACCGGCTTGCCCCGGTACGCCGGCTCGTCGAGCTGCTCGACCGCAGCGAAGAAGGCGTCCATGTCGAGATGACCGATCCATCGCTCTCCCGACGCTTCCACGCTCCCCCTCCGATCCCGCGGCCACCGGGAGGATCCGACCTCCCGCCGACGGGAAGAGAGTAGAATCGCATCCCATGGCGATCAAGGGACGCGTTGCGATCACCGGGCGACCGGGCGTCGGGAAGACAACGCTCATCGAGCGGGCTCTCATGCAGGTTCAGGCCACTGTCGGCGGCTTCCTCACCAAGGAGGTCCGAAAGTGCGGACACCGCGTAGGGTTCGCTCTCGTCGACCTCGCCACCGGCGAGGAGTGCCTGTTCGCGCGCGTCGGCTCGGGCGGCGAGAAGTTCGGCCGCTACGCGGTCGACGTCAGCGCCGTGGAGAGAATCGGCGTCCCGGCGATTCTGCGCGCCGTCGCAGAGAAGGATCTTGTCGTCATCGATGAGATCGCACCGATGGAGCTCCGTGCTGCGGGATTCGTCGCCGCGGTGGAGCGCGCTCTCGCTAGCGACAAGGCGCTGCTCATCGCCACCCATGCCAACGCCACACATCCCATCGCCGATCGCGCGCGACAGGAACTCCGCCTCGTGCGGGTGCGCCTCGGGAATCGGGACGCGCTCGTGGACACCGTCGCCGCGCTTCTTCGCGGCGAGGACCTCCCGGAGCCCACGGCGAAGGCTGTCCCACAGGCCACGCCGTAGGCTAGGCCTTCGCCGCCTTCCAGTCCTTGAGGAACCGCTCGATGCCCGCGTCCGTGAGCGGATGGCGGAACAGCTGCTTCAGGATGGCATGCGGCACCGTCGCGATCTCCGCGCCAAGCGCTGCCGCTTCGAACACGT